>CAYHEI010000015.1:0-7745 GCA_964355385.1 uncultured bacterium
GGCGCGCGGGGTGGACCCGCTCGCGCGGGGCCAGGACGGCTGCCAGGGCGAGCGCGGCGGCCGCGCCCAGGCCGGCGCCCCACGCCGCGGCCTTCACCGGGCTGCGCGGCGGCGGAGGCGGCCCTCGACGGCTGCGACCTTGGACGCGAGGCGTCCGCCGGGGCCGGTCCGCAGGTCGATCTTGATCAGCGTGCTGACCCGGCGGCAGTCCCGCGCGAGCGCGCGGTCGCAGGCCGCGAGCACGCGGAAGACCCGGGCGAGCGTGGGGGCCTCGAACGCCGTCCCCATCGGTCCCAGCCGCCAGGGCAGTCCGCTGCGCGCCACCACCGCCACGCACCGCGCGACGAAGCGGCTCACGCTCTCCCCCTTCCCGATGGGGGTCATGCTGAACTCCACCACGTAGCTCATGACCGCTTCATCATACCGGCGGGGACGCGGGGAAGCGCGTGGCGCCGGAGAAACGTCCAGATCGCCGCGCAGCCGTCGAGGTCGTGCGACACCGGGCCGACGAGCGCCTGCGGCAGGTATTGCCGGGCCCCCGGCCAGGTGTGGCCGCCGCCCCGGACCGTCAGGAGCACCACGGCGGCTCCGTCGCGGCCGGGTCCCCAGATCTCGCGCGTGATCGTCGTCCGGTCCCGGGGATCGAGGTCGGGCAGCTCCTCCGCCGGCGAGGGCGCCGGGGGGCAGCCGTCCAGCGCCGCCCAGCGGGCCGCCGCCTCCCGGGCGCCGAGGACCTCGCCGCGCTCCTTCCAGCCCTTGCGAAGCTGGATCGCCCCCCCCGCGAACGGAACGAGCGGGTCGGCGGTCCCGCAGATCAGCATGACCGGCACCGCGCGCGCGGGCGCGCAGGCGGGGGCCAGGCGCAGGGGGATCGTCCCCGCGACGAGCGCCACCGCGGCGATGCGGTCGGCGGCTTCGCATGCCAAACGGCACGACATGAACGCGCCGTTGGAGATCCCGCACGCGTAGACGCGGGCGGGGTCCACGGCGTGCCGCTTCGCCACGTCTCCGATCAGCTCCCGGATGAAGCCGACGTCGTCGACCTGTTCGGCGTGCGCGCGGGAGACCTCCGGTTCGCGCCCGTCGTTCCATTGGTGGTAGCGGCCCTCGGGGTACGCGACGAAGAACTCGTCACGATCAGCCAGCTTCTCGAACCTGCCGTTCAGGAGGCGCGCCATCCCGCTCCCGCGCCCGCCGCCGCCGTGCAGCACGATCAGCAGCGGCAGGGACCGTCCGGGCGGCGCGACGACGGGGGGGAGGTACAGCCGCCACGTGCGTTTCGCGCCCGCGTGCACGACGCGGCCGCTCTCCCAGCGCCCCGCCGCTCGCGCCGGAGAGGGGGCGGAAAGGGCGAGAGCGACAACAAGCACGAGCATCGCATAGGATGATCGCATGGAACGGCGGACGCTGGGGCGGACCGGGCTCACGGTGTCGCGGCTCGGGTTCGGCGGGGCCCCGGCGGGGCTGCGCCGCTACCTCACCGCGGACGACCGGGACGCCCCGGCCTTCCGCGCGCGGGTGATCGAGGCGATCCGGCTCGCCGCGGCCCGCGGCGTGACGTACTTCGACACGGCGCCCGGGTACGGCGACGGCCTGGCCGAGGGGATCTTCGGGGAGGCGTTGGAGGGGATCCGGGACGGCGTCGTCCTCGCGACGAAGTTCTGGTTCCACGAGCCGTGGAACACGGCGGACGCGACGGCGCGGCTCCAGCAGAGCCTGGATCGGCTGCGAACGCGCGCGGTGGACGTGCTGCAGCTCCACGGGCTTGCGTTCGACGACGCCCGAGCGGCGGCGATCGAGCGCGCGGGGGTCCTGGACTGGCTGGACGAGATGCGCGGGCGGGGGTTCTGCCGTTTCCGGGGCATTACCGCGGAGGCGCCGTCGGGCGCGCTGGAGCGGCTGCTCCGGACCGGCCGGTTCGACGTGGGTATGTTCGCCTACAACTTCATCTACCAGGCGATGTGCGACTACCAGCGCGAACCGTTCGGCATCATCCCGCTCGCCCGGTCGCTGGGCATGGGCGTCGTCACGATGCGCCCGCTCACGAGCGGGTTCCTCCAGAAGCTGTTCGCCGAGGAGTTCTCGGGCATCCCGCTCGAGCACGTGAACGCGCTCGCTCTCAAGTTCGTGCTGTCCACGCCCGAGGTGGACGTGGCGGTCGCCGGCATGCTGTCGTCGGGGGAAGTCGAGGCCAACGCGGCGCTGGCGTCCGATCCGACCGCGCGTCTCGACCTCAAGGACCTGCATCATCGCTACGTCTGACCTCCCGCGCCCGCTGTACGACGCCTACGGCCACGTCGCGCTCCCGCGCTTTCTCTCCGCCGAGGAGTACCTCCGCGTCATGGACGAGCACGGCGTGGCCGCGTCCATGGTGTGCACGTCCGAGACCTGTCCCGATCTGGCGGAACTCTCCCGCGCCGCCGTGGGCTGGCCCGACCGCTTCCGGGTGGCGGGACTCCCGCTGGGAGAGACGCCGGAGGAGCGGCTCGACGGGGTGCGCGCGCAACTCGACGCGGGCTTCTGCGGGATCCGCATCGGTGAGGGGCTGATCGAGGCCGAGCCCGCGCTGCTGGACGCGATCGGGGCGGCCGGCGCGGCGGTGGTGGCGGTGGGAGCCAACGGGCTCGCGCGCGTCACGATGCAGCTCGCCGCCTTCCTGAACCGGCACGCGGGCGGGGTGGTGGTTGCGCCGCACTTCGCATCGGGCGCGCCGCCTGATCTCCTGGACCGGCTGCCCGGTCTGGACCGCCTCTACCGCCACGAGCGGTTCCATGTCGTCTTTTCGCGGCACGGCATGTTCCCCCGGGAGCCGCTGCTCGCGTGGGCGCGCAGCGTGCTCGCGCGGACGGGATGGGAGCGCGTGCTGTGGGGGAGCGAGTATCCCGTCGCGCTCTACCGCGACGAGACGTACGCGTCCACCGCGCTGTGGATCGACGGGACCGGACTCGATCCCACCCCGGCGCAGCGCCGGGCCTACCTCGCGGACAACGCGGCCCGCGTCTGGTTCGGCCCGCGGGCGCGGGCCGCGCGGCCGCTGGACCCGCGGTGGTGCCGGATGGAGCTCAAGACGCCCGCTCCGGTCTGGCTCTTCCCGCATGGGGCGCTGGACGTGCCGGAGGAGGCGAATCGCCGCATCCTGGAAGCGTTCCTGGCCGCCGGGGGCGACCGGGCCGGCTCCTACCGCGCGTTCGTCACGCGGCTCCTCGCCGCCGTTGACCCAAGGAAGTTCCCGCCGGTATAGTAGTCGAGAGAATTCATTCTTGCGGTTCATCGCAACCAGTCAAGCCAAGGAGGACCAAGCCATGCACGACCAACGGCGCAACCCACGGCGGGTCCTTCGGGTTTCAAGCAGCCGCCAGACCTAGACCGCGTACCGGCTGGGCGGCCCAGGACCCTTGTTTCCCACGCAAGGGAGGACTGTCTCATGGCCGCTCAGCCCAGCACGCAATTCTGGATCGACAACGCCGGGGAGGGTTTCGAGGCCTTCGAGCGGACGCCCGCACCTTCCCTCGAGTTCGCGGTCAACGAGTCCGAGTCGGGGTGGAACCCCGACGCGAACGCCTTCGCCACGTTCAGCGTCGGCGGCGCGCCCGCCCGGGTCGAGATTGTCAACCGCCTCAAGAGCGGGAAGGAGGCGACCGTCTATTGCTGCGTGGCGCGGACCAAGGACGGCGACCGGCTCGTGGCCGCCAAGTTCTTCCGCGAGTTCGCGGCGCGCTCGTTCAAGAACGACGCCATCTACCAGGAAGGCCGGGTCCGCCGCGGGCGGGCGGAGAGGGCGTTTCGGGGCCGGACGGCCTTCGGCCGGGAGGTCCAGCTCGAGGGCTGGGTGCGGCGGGAGTACGAGGTCCTCGTCCGGCTGCACGCGGCGGGGGCCGACGTGCCGCGGCCGTACCTGCTGGGCGACCGGTACGTGCTCATGGAATATCTGGGAACGGCGGAAGCGAGCGCGCCGCTGCTGCAGCGGGCGCGGCTGACACCGGAACAAGCCCGGCAGGTCTTCGATCGTGTGCTGGCCAACATCCGGATCTTCCTGGCGCACGACGTGGTCCACGGCGACCTCTCGGCTTTCAACATCCTCTGGGACGGCGCGCAGGGCCGGATCATCGACTTCCCGCAGTCGGTGGATCCCCGGCACAACACGAGCGCCTTCTTCCTGCTGGCCCGGGACGTGGCCAACGTCTGCCGCCACTTCGCGCGGTACGGGATCGAGGCGAGCGCGGCGGACCTCGCGACGGACCTGTGGAGCGCCTACGTCCGGAGGACGCGGTGATGCTGCTGCATCCCGAGGTGCGCGACGCGCTCTTCGCCGGGGGATTCTGGCGGGACTGGCAGGCGCGACTGGTCTACGAGGCCGCGCCCGAGATCCAGTGGCGGGCAATTCCGGACCTGGACGAGCTGCGCCTGCCGGACCTGGCCTGGGACGACGACTCGGCGCGGGGACTCGAGGTGCTGCGTGCGCTCGCGGAGCAGCCCGCCTGCGCCCCGAGCGTGCTGGGCGTACGGGACGCGCTGCTCGGCGCGCTGCGGCGGGAGCTGGACCGGCGCGCAGCGGTGCCCGTGCCGCCCGGCCTGGAGGAGCGAGTCGCGACGGCGGTGCGGGACCTCCGCGGCTCGGGCGACGCGCTCGAGGTCGCTCTCCCGCTCGACGCGTTTCCGGGCCTGGCGCGACTCAGCTATCGCGGCCCGGGCGACGGCACGGAGTTCGACGCGTCGCTCGGGTTCGGCACCGGCCTGCTGATCTGGCACGCGGCGCGGGTGTCACCCGCCGCCGACGCCCGGCACCTCGGGCCGCGCTTCTTCCGCGCGTGCGAGGCGCTGGCGCTCGGCTTCAAGATCCGCCGGTGCTCCGTCGCGGGCGCGCTGCACGGACCCGTCTGGCAAAGCGCCCTCGGCTACGTTCTCCCGCCGGGCCAGCCCGCCTTCCGCGACCCCGCATGCCCGCTGTTTCTCGAGACGTACAAGGAAGTAAGCAGGTAGACGATTTGTACGTGTATTCCTGGTTTGTGCCGCCCATCGTGTGGGTGTTCTCGCTAGTGGATGCACCTCTCTCGGCGAGCTCAATCAGTCGACTCGCGGCCGCGCAGTCCGAGCTCCCCGGGCTCGGCCTCCACGCTGGTGGCACTCCGGCCGGCATGGGCGGCTCCCTGATCCTTCGGTTCCGGCCCCATCAGTCAAGAAGGAAGAGCCGGCCCACACGCATTCTCGATGCACGGCGCCCGCGGTAGAATGAGGCAAGGCCATGAACGAACGAATCGTTTCCGATCCCGCCATCTGTGGTGGCGAGGCGTGCGTCCGGGGCACGCGCATCCAAGTGTGGGTCGTGTTGAGCCACGTCGCCGCGGGAGACACGACCGAGGACATTCTGCGCAACTTCCCTTCCCTCGAGGCGGCGGACATCAAGGCCTGCTTCGAGTACGCCTCTTACCTCGCCACTGAGCAAGTGGCCTGACATTGCGGTTCGTGCTCGATGAGGGCGCCAGCCTCCTCATCGCCTCGAGGCTGCGCGGCATGGGCCATGAGGTCGTGTCGGTCGTCGAGGCGGGCCGCCGCGGATCGCCGGACCGGGATGCGTTCGAGTGGAGCGTCTCCCTTGATTCGATCCTGGTCACCCGCGACCACGACTTCGCGAATCCCCTGAAGTACGACCCCTCCCGAGCAGCGGCGATCGTGCTCCTGGTCCGTGGCAACCTGAAAGCGGCCGAGGAGGCCGACATCGTGCAGCGGTTCGTCGAGACGCACGACGCCGCATCCTTCCACGGTAAACTCGTTCTCCTGTCGCGTGGCGCCGCCAGGATTCGCGGCGCCCTCCGGCGACCGGATGAAGGACACTGAGGATGCCGCCAGCGGTTTGACTTCTCGGTCGGTTGGATCGGTCGGGCGAACGCTGAAGCCGTTCGACCGACCGGACTCAGAGCCGAAAGCGCCTCGGGATCATTCGAGCGGGTCGCCCCAGTAGTCCACCGTCGCCTCGGCGGGGTCCATCGGAATCCCGTGCGCGGCGGCGACGAGCGCGGCGGCCATCACGAAGGGAGCTTCGACAGTCGTCCGTCGAGGCCGAGATCCGCGGCGACGCCCTGCATCGCCACCAGCACGTTTCCGGCGTGCGTCCACAGGTCCAGCGCGCCGCCGAAGCACGCGGCGGAGAACGCCGCCGTGTAGCGCTCGACCTCGTCGCGGCGGACGCCGGCCGCGAAGGCCTTGTCTTTGTATTTCTTCTTGACGGAGGAGACCTCCACGTCGGCCAGGGACTTCGACGGCCGGACCAGCGCGGTGGCGACGATCAATCCGGTGATTTCGTCGCAGGCGAGCAGCGCGTGATCCTCCGGCCGGACGGGCTTCACGCCCGTCCCCGCCTCATTGTGCGCGAGGATCGTCCGGACCACGTCCTCCGGCACGCCGCGGGCGCGGAGGAGCGGCGCCCCGTCCCGAGGATGCCGCGCCAGATCCGGGTGGATCTCCCAGTCGAAGTCGTGCAGGAGCCCCGCGAGGCCCCAGGTTTCGGCATCGCCGGAGAGCTTCCCCGCGTAGGAGCGCATCGCCGCCTCGACGGCGAGCATGTGGCGCACCAGCCCCGCGTCCTTCACGTGCTCCCGCACGACGCCCAAGGCGGCTTCGCGATTCACCCGGCCATTGTACGATGTTCGGATGCCGAAACGGCGGGTGCTGGTCACGGGGGGCGCGGGGCGGATCGGGACGATGTTCCGCGACTCGATCGGAAACGAGTGGGACCTCGTCTGTTTCGACCGTAAGCCGGCGGCGGGCGCGCCGGGCGCGGTCGTGGCGGACCTGACCGACCTGCCCGCGCTGGAGCGCGCGGCGGCGGGCTGCGACGCGGTCGTCCACCTGGGCGCGCATCCGAACCCGCACCGCGACTACGCCGGGATCATCGTTCCCAGCAACGTGGTCGGCACCTGGAACGTCCTGGAGGCCGCCGCGCGCGCGGGCGTCCGGCGCGTCGTGTTCGCCTCCACCGTGCAGACCGAGTTCGGCCATCCCGAGGACGTCCGGGTGAGCGTGGATATGCCCGCGGCGCCCCGCAACAATTACGCCGCGAGCAAGGTGTTCGGCGAGCACCTGGGCTTCCTCTACTCGCGCGACCGCGGGCTCTCCGTGGTCTGCATCCGCTTCGGGGCGGTGGTCGTCTCCATGCGCCGAGCCGAGATGATCGCCAGCGGCGAGGCGACGCAGGAGATCACGCTCACGGAGCGGGACTGTTGCCGCTTCCTCCGGCGCGCCGTCGAAGCCGAGCGCGTCCGGTACGCCGTCGTCCCGGGGTACAGCCGCAACGCGGCCCGGATCAAGGAGCTCGCCCCCATGAAGCGGGAGCTGGGGATCGAGGCGGAGGAGGACGCGCTGCAGGTCTACAAGCGCCCGGAGGGCGGCCCGCAGCAGGACGTGCAAGGCTGGGTCGCGCGGGCGGTGCAGCGCGACGTTGAGACGCTGGAGGCCGCCCGGCGGGGCCCGCCGGACATCTTCCTCGCCTGCGCGGCGGGAGACGCGGCGCTCGCCCGGCGGCTGCTGGACTCCGACCGCGCGCTCGCGAACGCGGCCACGAGCGCGGCGTCGCCGTTCGGTCCGGGGGACCGGCCGCTGCATCTCGCGTCCGCGCGGGGGCATCTCGGCGTGGTGAAACTCCTGCTCGAGCGGGGGGCGGACCCCAACGTGGCCGACGAGGACGGCGCGACTCCGTTGCACCTCGCGGCATGGCGCGGCCGCGCGCCGGTGCTCTTGCCGCTCGCGGC
>CAYHEI010000015.1:7755-10095 GCA_964355385.1 uncultured bacterium
GTGGAGACACTTGCCGCCGTTTGCTTTCATGGACCGCAGCATTACACGGGGACTAGACAGTTGTCAACGGTCGTTGTAGAGTCTTCCGCATGAGCAAGTTGGTCGTGGCCTTCGACATGGATGACACCCTCATCATCCCGGCAGTCGCCACGGGCTTCGACCGTGACACGCCCAACTACGACACGATCGCCGTGTACCGCTGGGTCCAAGCGCAGGGCCACACGATGATCATCTGGTCTGGCGGCGGCGCGGAGTACGCCCGCCAGTGGGAGTGCGTGAGCATCCTGCGCGACCTGGCACGGGGTGCGGCCCGCCCACCCGTCCGTCCGTCCGACGGGACGATCCGCAAGGTGCTGGTCGTCGGTCGGCCCGCGGACACGGCCGCCTTCCGCATCGCGGGCGTGACGCGATTCGCAGTGGCCTCCGTTGCGGGAACGGACGCGGACGTGCTCGCGGGGGCCGCCGCCGGCTGCGACGCGGCGGTTCACTTGGGCGGGGTGGCGCCCGGGGCGTCCTTCGCCGAACTCGTCCGCGAGGACGTGCTGGGAACGTGGCGCGTGTTCGAGGCGGCGCGCACGGCCGGCGTCCCGCGCGTCGTCTACGGCAGCACGGCGGACGTATTCGGCGGCTGGCCCGCCGGGACCCGTATCACGGCGGGCACGCCGCTGCGGCCCAAGGACCTGCGCGCGGCGGTGAAGGCGCTCAACGAGCATCTCGGCATCGCGTTTTCGCGTCGTGCGGGCCTCTCGGTGGTGAGCGCCCGCCTCGACGGGGGGGCCGGAGACCCGGCCCTGCTCCTGCGCGCGCTGGACTCTCCGCCGGACGGCCCCTTCGTGCTGCCGGAACTGCCCGCGTGACCGTGTTCGCAGCGTGTGTCAGGAATGGACCGGTGCGGCGGCTGCGGGGTGGAGCGGCGCGGGCGCTCGCGCAAGCGGTTGCGCGCCTGGGGCGCTGGAGCCGCGCCTCTCCGGCGTCCGCGCTCGCCGGGGAAGGCGGGTGGCTCGTGGCGGGCCGCGCCGGGACGGTGCCGATGCTGGCCGCCGGATTCCGAGGACGGGAGCCGGCGTTCGCCGCGGCGCTCATTCGGGATGGGGCCTTCACCGGCACGTTCCGGCTCGCGGGCGGGCTCGCGCTGCGCTTCGCCCTCGCCGACCATGCGGCGCTCGCGGGACTGTGCGCCGCTCTTCCGCATCTCACGCCGGTCGCCGCCGGGCGGCGATCCTCGATCGGGCTGGGGGACCGCATCGGGCTCGCGACGCCCGGGCACCTCGCGGCCGTCGCGGGGAGCGGGCTCTTCCCCGTGCTCGCGCAGCAGTCCATCCGCGAGATGACACGGACCCGGCGGACGCCGGACGAGGTCATGGACGACGCGGTGTTCGGCGTCCTGCAAGCGGGGTGGACGCGGGGGTTCGGGGCGGACGCGGACCATCTCAAGACGCCCGGCGACGTGGACCGGTGCGCCGCAGCCGGGTTCGTGCTGTTCACGCTGGACGGTACGGACGTGATCGGGTCCCGCGAGCGCCGGGGCCGGACGCCCGCGACCCGTTGGAGCCGCGCCGTGGACCTCTTCACCGGCCTTGCCCGCCGGGTACGGGCTCGGGCGCGCGTCGGCTTCGAACTCGAGGTGTCCATGGACGAGCTGCCCTTCGAGACGACCCCCACCGACCACCGGTACGTTGTCACGGAGCTGCTGAAGCGCGGCGTGCGGATCCACCAGCTCGCCCCGCGGTTTCCCGGCGCCTTCGAGAAGGGCGTGGACTACCGCGGCGATGTGCGCACGTTCGAGCGGGCGGCGGCGGCCCATGCCGCCGTGGCGCGTTCGCTCGGGGGCCACAAGCTCTCGATCCATTCCGGCAGCGACAAGTTCCGGATCTATCGCGCGGTCGCTCGGGCCACGGCCGGGGCCTTCCATCTCAAGACCGCGGGGACGAGCTGGCTCGAGGCGCTGCGCGTCGCCGCGCGGTGTGAGCCCGACCTCTTCCGGGAGATCGCCGCGCTCGCGCGTACGCAGTTCGGGCGGGACCGCGCCTCGTACCATATCTCCGCCCGGCTCAGCCGGGTGCCGGACGCCGCCCGAGTGGCCGACGTCGCGTTGGAGCGACGGTTCCTCATCAAGGACGACGCGCGTCAGGTCCTCCATGTCACGTTCGGTTCGGTCCTGACCGCGATGGAAGGCGCGGATTGGCGTTTCCGGGACCGGCTGCGGGAGCTGCTCGTCCGTGAGGAGGATGCTCACGTCGCCGTGCTGGCGCGCCACCTCGGCCGGCACGTCCGGCCGCTGGCGCGGTGAGGGGGGCGGGACGTGCGGGAGTGCGGCTCATCGTGGCGCTGACGGCGGGG
>CAYHEI010000015.1:10105-17322 GCA_964355385.1 uncultured bacterium
GCCCCCCCCCGCGGCCCCGCGGCCGGGGGGGCCGCCCGCGGGGGCGGACCGGATCGTCGTGGACCCGGCGCGCGTGGTGCGTCGGGTGCCGCCCGGCTTCCTCGGGATCAACGTGAATTACTTCCTGGACGACGATAAGAACGCCGCGGCGCAGACCGGGGGGAAGGCGCCGCGGACGGTCGCCGCCGCGCTCAAGGAGATGGGCGTCAAGCGGCTGCGCTATCCGGGCGGCGACAAGTCGGACAACCATCTCTGGAGCGTGCCGCCGTACGACCGGCCGCGGCCCACGGTCTTGAACCTGGGCACGGGGCAGTGGTATCGGGGCGAGCGGAAGTACATGACCGCGGAAGGCGCGTGGATCGCCGACCCGCTCGACTTCGACGAGTTCATCGCGCTGTGCCGGGAGGTGGGGGCCGAGCCGCTCGTGGTCGTGTGCCTGGACGCCGCGTTTGGGACACCCCGCCCGGATTTCACGCCGCCCTCCCTCGCGCGCCTGGTCGAGACCGCGGCCGCGTGGGTGCGGTACGCGAACGTGACGAAGCGGTACGGCGTGCGCGACTGGGAGCTGGGGAACGAGAGCTACCATGGGGAAGGCTCGGACACGCCCACCGCGGAGGAGTACGCGGACGCCGCGGCCCGGTTCACCAAGGCCATGAAGGCGGTGGATCCCGCGATTCGCATCGGCATCAACGGGCCGGGGCACTGGGGCACCCTTGGCGCCAAGGACCGGAAACTCGGTCGAAGCACGGCGTGGTGGCCCACCGTGCTCCCCGCCGTAGCACCGCTTGTCGATTTCGTCGTCGCGCACACCTACCCGTGCTGGCAGTGGGGAAGCTACGACTATTTTCCTGCGCACACCCCGGACCTCGGCCGGGAGGGGACGGTGGTGGCGGAGGCGATCGCCAAGGGCTGCGCGCCCGCGGATGTCGCGCGCCTCTCGATCGCGATGACCGAGATCAACGCGGCGGACTGGGCGAAGGACCCCGATCCGCACTGGCCGAACGTGAACGACCTGGGGCACGCGCTGGTGCTCGCGGACCTGATCGGGAAGCTGCTCTGGAATCCCAAAGTGGAGAACGCGCTGGTCTGGAACACCCGGTGGTTCGGCGGCGAGTCCCCGCTCTCGATCTGGAACGCGCTGGACAAGGACAACGGCCTGAACCCCACGGGGCAGGCGATCGCGATCTGGAACCGTTTCCTGGCGGACCGGATCGTCTGGACCGAAGGGACCGTGCTGGTGCCGGCGTACGCGTCGGCCGGCGCGGACGGGGTGCTGAATCTCTTGCTCATCAACAAGGGACGCGAGCCACGGCCGGTCGACGTCCAGCTTGCGGCGGCGGGCCGGGCTGCGCGGTGGCGGCTGCGCGGAAACGGGCCGGAGGACCCCCGGCCGGTCTTCGAACGGGCGGAGGACGTCACGCCTCGGGACGGAGGACTCGCGCTGACGCTGGAGCCGGTGTCGCTGACGATCCTCACGCTTCCCGCGCGCTAAAAGTAGACCGAGACCCCCGCCGTGCCGTAGTTGGAGGTCGACGTGTCCTGCTTCGTGGAGAATCCGCCCGCGCGGAGGGAGAGCCAGGAGGCGGCGTCCCAGGAGAGCGTCAAGGAGACGGTCCGGGCGTTTGAGTCCGTGACCGGCGTGACGCCGGTGATCGTCATGCGCCCCATCTTCCCCATGCCGGTCTGCACGTCCAGGTCGGTGCTGAGCTTCTCGAACGTTACCGCCGCGTCCGCGGTGAGCGAACCCAGGAAGCGCTGGGCGAGGTACACCGTCGTCTCCGACATCGGGAGCCCGTAGATCGCGGAGTTGACCGAGGTGTTCAGCAGGTACAGGAAGACCTTGGGAGGAAGCGTGGCGAGCGTCGGGAAGCTGTACTTGTGGAACCTCCCCGAGAGGCCGGCCGAGGTGTTCCCGGCGCCCAGCACGAGGCCCAGCGTGAGGCCGCGGTCGCCGATCCGGTAATTGCCGGGATGCTTCGGAATCCCGCCGGGGGTCTGCGTCCAGACCGGGATGGTGTGTCCGCCGAAGAAGAGCCCTGCGGAACCGGAGAACGTGACGCCGCCTTCTTCGTCCGGGTTCTCGGGCCTGAGGAACTTGTAGGTGAAGGTTCCCCCGAGGCTGCTGGAAACCTGGCGATCGGGCGCGTCTCCCAGATAGCCGCCGTCGAGGTCGTAGACGGCCCCGTGCACGCCTTGGTACCGCGAGCCGTTGAACGACACCGAGCTGTTCGGACCGGGATTGAACCAGAGCCCGACCCCGCCGGAGTTGGTCGAGTCCTTCACGGGCGACGCGGTCTTGTTGACCCCGATGCTGAGGTCGCCGCCGAAACTCCGGGAGGGCGCGACGGAGAGGTCCACGGTGTTCGCGGTGTAGCGGTCCTTTCCCAGCGTCACGTCGTCGCTCAGGCTGGACTGCCACTCCGCGCGCGCGGCCGAGACCAGGATGGACAGCGCGGCGGGGAGGAAGAGCGAATGAATCGTCATGTGCGTATCATACCCGCGAACCGCGCGATGCGCGGTTCGCGCGGCGGGCGTGGCTGAGCCATGCCCGCCGGCTGTCTTTACGGTTCGGAGCAGCACCTGAATGCTAGAACGAATCGGCGTGCCAGAAGTTTTCTTGTCGGGGAGGAAAGAGCGCGTCCAGGAGGTTCAACTCGCGCTCGCCCAGGCGGGACGCGGCCGCGAACGGCTGCGCGGAGAACAGCCGGGTGCCCATGAACACTTCGATCCAGCGGGCGGGGTCCAGGCGGGCGCCGGGCAGGTTCTCGTCCCCGGGAACCGGGGGACGCGTGGACACGGCGCCCCCCGCGACCCGCAGCACCGTCCGCTGGTCGCCGAACCCGACGAGCACGGTTCCGTCGCCGGCGCGCGCGGCGGCCGCCCGCGCCGCGAGCTCGGGGGCGAGCGCGGCGAGGAACCCCGCCAGGTCGAGGACGTTGAGCATGAGGGTGTCGTCGGTTTCGCGGGTGGCGGCACGGGCCCAGGGCCGCACGGCTTCCACCAACGGCCCGGCGGCTTCCGGCACCGTCAGCGCCCGCGCGCCCAGCGCCCGCGCCGCCGATACGAACGCCTGGGCCAGCGCCTCGACGGCGCCGGCGGCGCCCGGCTCCGCGCCGAATTCGAGCACGGCGCTCCAGCGGCGGGCGGGGTCGAGCGCGCCGCGAACATAGGCGAGCAGCCGCCGGGTGCCCGGGTCCTCGACCGCGAGCGCCAGCTCGGGCCGCTCCCCGGGGTGGCGAGGCGTCCAGTCCCAGTGCCGTTCCCAAAAGGCGGGGGTGCGCTCCAGCACCCCGGGGGTGTGGGCGCCCGCGAGCGCGTGGAGCCGCACGAGCTCGGCCCGGTCGCGCACGGGGTCGAGCGGCCGCGCGCCGGGGAGATTCGACGGCGGGGGTGCGGGCGGGAGCAGCTCGAAGAAGCGGCGTTCGAAGCGCGGCCAGGCAACCCAGCCCCAGCGCGCGTAGTGGCCGGGGATTCCGGTGCTCAGCGCGCTCAGCGGGAAGCCGGCGTTGCGCATGAGCGCGAGCGCCCGACCCAGGAGCGCTCCGGAGGCACCGCGCCGGCGGTACGCGGGTGCGGTGCACACGTTCGCGATGCCGCCGCATGGGACGATCGCCGCGCCGAACCGCAGCGCCAGCCCGAGCACGCTCACGTGCGCGACGAGGCGCCCGTTTGTACGGGCGACGAGCGCCCCGTCCGGGAGAAGCGCGGGATCCACGGGCAGGCGCGCGAGGAAGTACCCCGGGGCCGCGTCGGGGCCGAAGCACTCTTGGCAGAAGCGCGCGACCGCGCCGAGTTCATCCGGCGCGGCGACGCCGAGTTCGAATGGGACCGGACGATCTGGTTCCACGGTTCCTGTATTATGAGGCGGATGCCACCCGACACGCTGGATGAACTGCGCGCGGCGCTCGCCGCGCTGCTCGGCATGCGATGAGCCGGTGCGGCGCGGCGCGGCGCTGATCGTGGCCGGCCTGGCTGCCCGGGCCTTCGCGGAACCCGCGCCGCTCTTCCGGGACTTCATGGGGATCAACGGGCACACGGTGCAGTTCCGCCCCGCGCTCTACGCGTTCGCCTGCCGCCTTGCGCGTGACTACCACCCGGTGGACTGGGACACCGGGGAGGATCCGGCCACGCCGACCGTGTTCCCGCTGGCCCGCAACGGGGTGGACTGGCTCGCGGTCTACGGCTCGTGGCGGCGCGAGGGGTTCGGGACCGACGCGTGCCTCATGTTCGACATGATCAAGCCGGACCGGTGGGGCGACGGCGAGCGGGCCGCGCGCGCGTACGGCGAGGCGTTCGCCCGCGCCTTCGGGCCCTCGTCGGCGACCCCGTTGGTGTCCTCCGCGGAGATCGGGAACGAGCCCGGCAAGTACGACGACGCCCATTATCGCCGCGTGTTCGCGGCGCTGGCCGCCGGGCTGCGCGCCGGGGATCCGAAGCTGCTCGTCCTGCCGTGCGCCCTGACGACGACGGTGAGCGGGGAGTACGCGAAGAGCGTCGCCTGCCTGGACGGGCTGGCCGGGCTCTACGACGTGCTGAACCTGCACGACTACGCGCAAGCGGAGGGCTGGCCCACCTGGCGGCGGTCGTACCCGGAGGACCCGGCGATCCCCTTCCTCGACGACGCGCGCGGGATGCTGGCGTGGCGCGACGCGCACGTGCCCGGCAAGCCGGTCTGGATCACCGAGTTCGGCTGGGACGCGAGCACCAAGCGTCCGCCGCCGGAGGGGGACGCGGCGAAGTGGGTGGGCGTGACCGACCTCCAGCAAGCGCAGTACCTCGTGCGCGCGTTCCTGGTCTTCGCCCGGCTCGGGATCGGCCGCGCCTACATCTACTTCTTCAACGACGAGGACCAGCCGAGCGTCCATGCCGCCGCGGGCCTGACCCGCAATTTCGCGCCCAAGCCGTCGTACTACGCGGTGGGGCACCTGCGCCGGACGCTGGGGGACTACCGGCTCGACCGGGTGCTGCGCGAGGCGTCCGGCGAGGTCTACGCCTACCGCTTCACGCACGCGGAAAGCCCGGCGCGCGCGGCGGTCGCGGTCTGGTCGCCGACCGGCTCCGGTCGCGCGGGGGTCTTCGACCTGGACCTCGAGGGCTGGACGCTCGCGGGGGTCGCGAAGATGGCCACGGCCGCCGCCGACGCGCCCGCGCCCCGGCTGACGCCCGCTCACGGGCGCGTCCGGGTCCCGTTCGACGAGTCGCCGGTGTACCTCCGGCTCGAGCGATGACGAACCTCTCCGGCCTCGCCGCCGCGGATGCGAGCCGGCCGGGCACGCTGACGCGCTTCTTCGGGTACGTCCGCCCCTACCGCGCATCGATCGGGGTCGCGCTGCTGCTGGGCACGGCCCGCGCCAACCTGCCCTTTCTCTTCCCGTGGGCGATGGGGAAGGCGGTGGACCAGTTCGTCCCGCACGGGGGGGTGGCGCCCGCGCTGGGCGGCATCCCGATGTGGCTCTTCTTCCTGCTCGTCTCGCTCGCGTTCGCGACGCTGTACCCGATCGTGTACTTCCGGGTCTGGATCATGGGGCGCGCCGCCCACCGGGTGATCTTCGACCTGCGCTACGACCTCTTCCAACACGTCCAGAAGATGTCGCTCTCGTTCTTCGAGAAGCGCCAGGTGGGCGGCATCGTGTCCCGGCTCATCACGGACATCTCGATCGCGCAGAACTTCGTCGGCAACGCGATCACCGGCATCATCATGGACGGCAGCCGGTTCGGCCTCGCGCTGTACCTCCTCGTGTCCTGCGACTGGCGGCTCGCGCTGGGGGCGCTCGCGATCCTGCCGGTGTACATGGCGGTCGTCCACCGCCTCCGCAAGCGCATCCATGCGACGAGCCGCAAGGTCCAGGACAAGCTCGCCGACATCTCGGGGCAGCTCCACGAGAAGTTCGCGGGCGTGAAGGTGATCCAATCCTTCCACCGCGAGAAGTCCGAGGAGATCGAGTTCTTCCAAGAGTCGCGCGAGTTTCTCGGCTACACCCTGGAGGGCGTCCGGCTGCAGTCCACGGCGCTGGCCACCGCCATCACCCTCGTCACGGTCGCGCCGGCCGTCCTGGCCTGGTGGGGCTTCTCGCGGGTCTTGACGGGCGAGCTCACGGTGGGCGCCGTCGTCGCGTTCGTCGGCTACCTCGCGCTCCTGTACGACCCCCTCTCCCGGTTCACCGAGCTGAGCGTGATCTTCACCAACGCCATCGCGGCCATGGAGCGCGTCTTCGAGATCTTCGACCTGACCTCGGAGGTGACCGAGGCGAAGGGCGCGCGCGACCTGCCCGCGCTCAAGGGCGACGTCCACTTCGACGGCGTCACGTTCGCGTACACCTCCGGTCTGCCCGTGCTGCACGACGTGGACTTCGTGGTGCAGCGCGGAGAGCGCATCGCGCTGGTGGGGGAGTCGGGCTCGGGCAAGACCACGATCTTGAACCTCCTGCTCCGGTTCTACGATCCTCAGCAGGGCCGCATCCTGGTGGACGGCCACGACGTCCGCAAGGCCACCCTGCGCTCGCTGCGCAACCAGGTCGGCGTCGTGCTGCAGGAAAGTGTGCTCTTCACGGGTACGATCAGCGAGAACATCCGGTATGGTCGGCGCAACGCGACCGAGAAGGAGGTCGTGGAGGCGGCCCGGATGGCCAACGCGCACGAGTTCATCATGCAGCTCCCTGAGGGCTACGCGACCGAGATCGGCGAGCGGGGATCAAGCTCTCGGGCGGCCAGCGCCAGCGCGTGTCTTTGGCGCGCGTGTTTCTCAAGCAGCCGCGGATCATCGTGCTGGACGAGGCGACCTCGTCCCTGGACTCGACGTCCGAGTCGCTCATCCAGGACGCGCTGGCGCGCCTGATGAAGGACCGGACGACGTTCATCATCGCGCACCGCTTGTCGACCGTGATGAGCGCCGACACGATCATCGTGCTCTCCGACGGCCGGGTCGCCGAGACCGGCCCGCACCGCGACCTGCTCGAGCACGGCAACGGTACCTACCGCCGCCTTTACGAGGAGCAGTTCAAGAGCGTCTTGTCCCCCTGAGCGACGGTCACGCCGCCCGGCCGGCGGCGGCCCCGGAGGCCCAGGCCCACTGGAAGTTGTAGCCTCCGAGGCGGCCGGTCACGTCCACCACCTCGCCGATGAAGTGGAGCCCCGGGACCGTGCGCGATTCCAGCGTAGACGAGGACAGCCCGAATGTGTCCACGCCGCCGCGCGTCACCTCGGCCTTCTCGAAGCCC
>CAYHEI010000016.1:0-8907 GCA_964355385.1 uncultured bacterium
GGGATTACATGGACCGGTACTTCGCGCGCCATCCCGCGGTCAAGCGCTACTGGGACGGCACGCTCGCGGCGGCGCGCGCGCAGGGCTACGTGACGACCCTCTACGGCCGGCGGCGCGCGCTGCCCGAGATCGCTTCGGCGAGCGCGCCGCGCCGCCAGGAGGCGGAGCGGGAGGCGCTCAACCATCCGATCCAGGGCACCGCCGCGGACGTCATCAAGCTCGCCATGGCCGCCGTCTCCCGCGACGTCCCCGAGGCCGAACTCCTTCTCACCATCCACGACGAGCTGCTGTTCGAGGTCCCCCGCGCCGCCGCGGCCCGCCTCGCCCCGCGCGTGCGCGCGGCCATGGAGGGGGTGTGCGCGCTCTCGGTTCCGCTCCTGGTGGAAGCCGCGCACGGCGATTCCTGGGCCGCCTGCCACGGCTGAACCGGAGGGAACTTCAGCCTGACGGCAGTCTCGATGGGCTCAAGTCAACACTCCCCTTGACATCCTGGGATGGGGTGCATATCGTTGACTCAATGCTGGTTAGCATTTCCGTTTTGGCCGCCTCCCTGTCCCTCGCTGCCGCCCCCGCGCCGGGCGGAGGCGGAATACCGGGACCCGACACGATGTTGGTGTTCACCCTCACTGAAGGTCGAGCTATGCTGGACCGTCACGCCCTGCCCGATCATTGATTCGTTTTCCGTGTACCGCTCCGATGTCAGTGGCTTGCCCGGAACGCTGATCTCCGGCGCAGGGCCGTTCAAAAAGAAGTGTTTCACCGATGAGGATCCCGCACTGGTTCCGGATCGGACGTACTTCTACACCGTCTGCAGTTTCCCTCCAGCGGTGTGCTCGGAGCAGAAGGAGGTCGCGATTCCGCCCATGTTCTCGGGCTCGGTTCTGGTGGACTCCACCACCCCGGCGCCCGGCGTAATCTTGCTGAACTGGGGGTGGATCGGGCCGCTGTGCGAGCAACCTTGCACCGTGTACCGGGTGTACCGCAACACGGGGACGGGTCCCCTGCCGATGACGACCGTGGAGGCCGACACCCTCGTCTATGTGGACACCATCCCGACGGCTTCCGCCCAGCGCTGCTACAGCCTCGGGTGCGTCGACGGCGGGATGCCGCTCACGCCCAAGGCGCTCGTGTGCAACGCGTGCCTCACGTCCGACAATCCGCCGCCCTGCCCGACCTCCGGCGGGCCGAACGGTTCGCGCTCCATCTCGACCGGCGGTCCGGTGAACGGGCAGTTCAGTACCGTCTTCACCACGAGCGCACCGGTCGGGGGTGGCGTGGCCGCGTGCGCGGGGCTGGAGGTGTTCGGCGACGCTGGCGGCACGGTGTACGTCGTCTACGCGGACGGCACGGTCAAGTGCAAGGCGATCTTGCAAGGGGCCATCGAGTATCCCCCAGTCTTCGACCAGTGCCGTGGCATCGTGTGGGTTGGAACGGATCAGGGGTTGGTCTACCCGCTCAGCCTGGATACGTGCAGTTCCGTGTGCCCCGGCACTTCGCTCGACGCATACTTCGTTGGCGGGCGCGTGGCCGGGCCGTTGTCCCTCGACTGCAATGGCAATCCGCTGGTTTCCGTGGATCGCAAGCCCAATGAGCGCTGTCTGCTCAAGCTGGACGCGCAGACGTGCGGGGTGGTCCTGACGAACCAGTGTTTCCCCGTGGGGCCGGGCGCGCCCGCTCCAGTGCCGCCGCCGCTGGCCGTGTGCGGCGCCGCCGGCGAGAGCTGTTCGTTGTTTCAGGAGGCGTGCTTGGAGTGTCCGCTGGACAGTTGGACCGCGGTGCCGGGCGGGGGCATCCTGCGCGTGATGAAATGCGGGGACTTGTACAAGGTCTGCTGTTCCTGTGCGAACGGCCGCACCTGGTGCTGCGAGTTCAAGGGAGAGGTGTTCCAGCCCGCGGCGCCCGCGTACGTGCCGCCGGGACGGTGGCTCGCGTACATCGCGGTCAACGCGCCCGAAGGGCCGGCGGTCTTCGCCATTGACCTCATCAACGGCCGCTGCGAACGCTTCTGCGACCTTTCCGCGCCAGCGACCGGCGCACCGGTCGTCGCGGCGAACCGGGTCTACACGCCCACCAAGAACGGCATCGAGAGTTGCTGCCTCGATGGGAGCTGCCCGGCGGAGATCATCGCCACCTGCCCGGACGGCTCCGAGCCGCGGAATCTTCAGATCGTCTCGGTGAACACTCCTGGATTGGTGACGACCCAGCTCACCTTCACGTGCGGGAACCAGATCGTGACGATTTCCGCGCAGCCCGGCGCGCCGGTGCTGCGTTACGCGGCGCCGCGGCCGAATGGCAACCTGGTGACGTGGTCGCCGCCCACGTCCTCGTCGTCGGGGCTGCCGGTGGCTTGCTACACCGTGTACCGGTATCCGGCGGGGGCGCCGCTCAGCATCATGCCGGTCTCCACATGCGTGACCGGCACATACTTCACGGACACGGGTGCAACGGTCGGCGTCCCCGTCTGCTACACCGTCCAGGCCGTGGACTCTGGTGGCAACACCAGCGCTTACTCGAACGTGATGTGCGCCGGGCCGGTGTCTCAAGCGGTTTCCTTGGGGCTGGCGCCGGACCTTCCCGACGGGTTCGCGGTTCCCGGGTTGGCGTTTCGACTGACCGTGAGCGTCTTGAAGGCGGATGGCACTGTGGATACGTCGTTCACGGGCACGGTCATCCTGGCCGCAACCGATCCGCTGGCCAGTCTGCCCGTCAGCATTGAATTTGGATCAGCCGACCAGGGCGTGCGCGTCGCGTACGTCGCATTGAACACGGTCGGCACGATCACGCTGTCGGCCCACGTGGAGGCGCAGCCGAGCGTGACAGGTTCCGCGGACGTCACGGTGAAGAGTCCCAAGGGCCGGGTGGAGCGGCTCCTGGTGTCGGCGCCGCTGGTGACGCTCTCCGGGCTGGGGTTCGCCCTGACCGTTACGGCGGTGGACCAAGCCGGGAGCGTGGTCACCTCGTTCAAGGGCACGGTGGCGTTCACCTCCAGCGATCCGCTGGCCCAACTGCCGCCTCCCACGGCATTCGTCCGGACTGATGACGGCCGGCGGGGTTTCTCTGCCACCCTTTTCACCACGGGCCTCCAGCTGATCGCGGCTCGGGATGTGTCCGTCAGTGTGGGTGCGGCGGGCTCCGCGACCATCCTGGTGGTGCCGGGGGCGGAGTTCGTCCGTCCCGCCGGACCCCTCCGGGTCCTAAACGACATTGACGTGTTCGGCCAGAGTGGGTGGATCGTGGGCGGCGCCACGGTGGTTTCGGAATCCATCGCGTTGCGGCTCTCCGGAACGATCTGGGAACCCGTGGCCGCGCCTTCCTTGGGCAATCCGTGCGTGCTGCCCCTCAACACCTATCCCCGAGGGACTCCCCCCTTCTTTGGGAGCGCGGTGTCCCTGAGCAGGACTGATACCGGCTGGATCAGCGCGTTTGCCTACCAGGACGTGTTCGACCAGGATCCGGAGTGTCCCAACGACAGCGTCGGCCTCGATTATCCGTTCTCCGGGGCGCTCATCGGCGCCTCCCAATACATCGCGACCGTGGGGGGTGGCGGCGGATGCGGGGGTGCAGGGGCAGGCGCCGCTGGGGGAGACCCGGGCCGTGACGGCCTGGGCGACGCTGGGGCCGTTCGGGGGCGGCGCTGGACGCATGACGTCATGGCACGTCGTCACGGGTGGCGGCTGGCTGGAGCGGCTCTATCCGGGGCCCATGTGGGGCGGTCCGGAAGGATACGGCGCGGGCGCGGAGGCGGAGTGGCGGGGGGAATCGCTGCTCCACGGCGGCGGGGGCGCCGTGTACTGGCTGGGAGAGCCGGCACGCCCGGGGTGGATGGTGTTCGCGCGGGTGGGATTGCGGTCTGCGTCCGGCAGCGCGCAGACGCTGCGGCAGACGGGCGGGCTGGGGGTGCGGTGGAAGTCCGGTGCGGGACCGGCGATCCAGTTCGACTATGCTCTGGCTCCGCTGGGCGCGCTGGGATTGGCGCACAATGCGACGGTCGGGGTGAGGTGGTGAAAGGGGTTTGGCCTGGTATTCCCTCGGGGAACTGGCGTAGGATATAGCAAGAAGCACATGCGCCTCAGTCTCGCCTGCCTCATGCTTGTCCTGACCGCCGCCGCCGCCCAGGCCGCGCCGTCCTTCCGTCCGCCCGTGGGCGGCCAGGAGTCCGGTCGGGTGGGGGGGATCGTGCGCAGCGAGCGCGCCGTGGTCGGCAAGGTCGTCGCGGCCGTCGCGGGGCGGCTGACCGTGAAGGTCGCGGATGGGAGCTCGCGCGTCGTCGAGGTGCCCGCGACCGCCCTCGTCCGCCGCCTCCTCGATCTCGACCGGGTGAAGGCGGGGGAAGTCATGCTGGTGACCTTCGCGACCGTCGGCGGCGTTGCCGAGGTGCGCTTCGCGCAGATCGGCGCAGTCGCGCCGGGTCCGCGTCCCGCGAAGGCGGCGGTGAACCCCAGCCGATTCACCGGGTCCGTGGAGCGCCTGGACGGCGCGAAACGCGAGGTCGTCCTGCGCAGTGCCGACGGTGAAACGCGGACGTTCGCGGTCCATCCGCGCGCGCGCATCGAGAAAGTGGGCGGACTGGACCTGCTCACCGCCGGCGACGAGGTGACCGTCGTGTTCGATCCGCGCTCGGCATCGCCCGCCGTGAAGCTCGTGGCCGTCCGTTCCCCCCGTCCCCGGTAACGCCCGGATTTCCCGCTTCTCGGTGGTCATCGCCGCGGCGTGGCTCGCGGCGGTGATTCCGTCGCCCGTTCCGGCGGCGCGCTCGGGCGTCACCCTCCGGCAGGCAAAGCAGCGCTCCGCGGAGCGTACGCGACGGATCGAGCGGCTGAAGGAGGAGATCCGGACCAAGGAACGGACCGAGCGCGCCGGCGTCCTCGATCTCGCGCGGTACGACCGCGAACTGGCGGCCATGCGGAAGGATCTGCGCGCGCTCGGGGACGAGCGCGAATCGTTGGAGCGCCGGATCGGTGTCCTGACCCGGCAGCAGCGCCTCACGACGGCGCAGGCGCGCCAAGCCAACGGGGCGCTCGGCGAGGAGCTGCGCGCGTGGCAGGGCATGGACCGGGACGCGCCCGCCGCGGACGTCGCGTTGTGGTGCGGCGCCGGTGTCGCCGAACGGCTGCAGGCCGCCCGGCTCTCGCGCGCCGAACGCCAGCAGCGGCAGGGGCGGCTCGCGGAGCACCTGACGCGCCTGGGGCGCGTCAAGGGCGCGCGCGCCGTGAAGCAGCGCCAGCTCGAGGCCAAACGGCGCGAGCGCGGCGCCTTCGTGGGGCGGACGCGGCAGGAGCGGCTCGACGCCGCGGGGCAGTTGCGCGAGGAGGCCCGGCAGAAGGCCGAGATGGACCGGCTCGTCGTCCGCCTCGAGGAGGCCGGCCGGGCGGCGTCCGCCCCGCGCGCCGCGATCCCGGTCTCGGCGCGCGTGCGCCAGCTCGCCTGGCCCGTGCGGGGCGGCCTGCTCGTGCGCTTCGGGCGGCACACCCATCCCGTGTTCAACGCGACCGTCAACTCCGCGGGGATCGAGATTGCCGCGTCGGCGGGCGCGTCCGTCTCGGCCGCGCTCGCGGGGCGCGTGGTGTACGCCGACTGGCTTCCGGGATTCGGGCGTGTCATGATTGTGGACCATGGGAACGGGTTCTACACCGTGTACGGGCATCTCGAGGATTCGCTCGTGGAGAAGGGCGCCGACGTCCAGCGGGGGACCCGGGTGGGGACCGTCGGCGACGACGGAACGGCAGGTCGGCCCTCGCTCTACTTCGAGGTGCGCAGCCGGGGCAAGGCCGTGGACCCCATGAAATACCTTTCATGATGTTCCGCGCCGCCGTGTTCGCGCTCTGCGCGGCCTCCCCGTTTGCGCGGGCCGAGACGGACCAGGCGATGTACCAGCCGTTCCTCAACGCGATGGACGAGATCCGGCGGCGCTACGTGGACGAGAGCAAGGCGTCCGCGTCGTTGCTGCAGGCGTCGGCGCTCGAGGGGGTCATCGGGGCCCTGGACGCGGAGAGCCTGCTGCTGCCCCAGGCGCCGGTCGGCGGGCCGGCGGGCATCGGCGCCTCCCTGGGGATCCGGGACGGCGCGCCGGTGCTGCTGGACGTCGTGGAAGGCGGACCCGCGGACCTCGCGCGTCTGAGGCCCGGCGACCGGATCCTGCGCGTCAACGGCGAGAGCGTGTACGGCAAGAAGCGGCCGGAGGCGGAGTGGCTGCTCCAAGGCGCTCCGGGCAGCTCCGTCGCCGTGATGTGGGCGACGCCCGACGGGGAATACACGGAAGCGACGCTGACGCGCACCGGCGCGGTGCGGCCGTCCTGGCGCCGCGTCCGGCTCGAGGCCGCGGAGGTGTTCCAGGTGTTCCGCCTCGACGCGACCGCGGCGAAAGAGCTCAAGGCGGCGCTCGCCGCCGCGGGCGCGGGGGTGGTCCTGGATCTGCGCTCCGCGTCCGGAGGCGATCCCGACGCCGCGCTCGACCTGGCGGACGCCTGCTTCACGGGCGGGGAGCTGCTTGCCGTCGGCTCGGGCGGCCGCTCCGGCGGGGGCCGCCAGTACGTCAGCAAGGACAAGGCCTCCGCGCTCACGGCGCCGCTCGTGCTCGTCGTCGGGTCCCGTACGCAGGGCGCGGCCGAGATCCTCGCCGCGGCCCTCAAGGCTCATCATCGCGCCGTCGTCGTGGGGACCCGGACGTTCGGTTTCGCCGGGCGCCAGCGGGAGTTCCCGGTCGGCGTGGGGGGCGGGCGGCGGGCCCGGCTGACGGTGGAGCGGTTCCTCGGCCCGGACCTGGTGAGCCTGACCGGCACGGGTGTCGGGGCGGACCTCTCCACGGAGCTGATCGCCCGGCCCGCGGTCGGGAAGGATCTGGAGCGGCGCGGCATCCCCGCCGCGGTCGTGCGCCGGATTCTGGAGCATCCGCCGGCCGCGTTCGATCCCGCCGCGCTCGGGGCGGGCCGCCTCGAGCTCGCGCCGCAACTGCAACGGGGGAGAAGCGTCGCGGAGCAGAAGGGCATCTTCGAGGAGGCGTTCCAGGTGGCGCTCGAGACGGTGCTGCGCGAGCACGACCTCGAGCCCGACCGGGAGTCGCTGGACGCGCAACGGCCGGCGATGATCTCGCGGGCGCGCGTGCTGCTGGCGCGGCTGAAGATGGCCCCCGACGCGGCGCTGCCGGTGGTGACGCAGGAGGATCCCGAGATCGCGCTGGCGGCGGACACGTTGCGCGCCCTCCGGACCCTCGGGCGGACGAAGCGCGGATGAGGCTCCTCCCGGTCCTGGCGCTCCTGGCCCCGCTGCCGCTTCGCGCGGGGGCGGACGGCCTGGCGGAGCTGCGCCCGCTGGTGGACCTGATCGAGACGGTCGAGGCGAACTACGCGGGCGATCCCCGCCTGGGCACGCAGGACCTCATCAACGAGGGGCTCGCGGGCATGGCGTCGTCCCTGGATCGCTACAGCGAGTTCCTGGACCAGCAGAAATACAAGGATTTACAGGAAGATACGCGGGGCAGCTTCGGGGGCATCGGGATCGAGATCGCGATCGTGAACAACCGGCTGCAAGTGCTCGCGCCGATCGAGGGCACGCCGGCGGAGCGGGCGGGCCTGCAGGGCGGCGACGTGATCGCGCAGATCAACGGCGCGCCGACGGACGATATGAAGATCATGGCGGCCGTGCACCGGATCAAGGGCGTCGTGGGGACGAAGGTGACGCTCACGATCGTCAGGGAAGGATTCCCGCCGAAAGAGGTCTCGATGGAGCGCGCCGTCATCACGCCCGTGAACATCCGCGACACGGTGCTGGGGGACGTCGGGTACGTCGCGATCAAGAGCTTCTCGGAGCACACGGCCGAGAATCTCGCCGCGGCGCTCGAGCGCTTCCGCGCGCGCGGCGTGACGGGGGTCATCCTCGACTTGCGGGGGAATCCCGGCGGTCTCCTGCAGGAGGCGTACCGCGTCGTCGATCTGTTTCTGCCCGGGGGCAAGCTCATCGTCTCCACGGAGGGACGCGATCCCGCGCAGCGCGCCAAGTACTACTCCACGGACAAGCGCGCCCCCTGCCTGCTGCCGCTCGTGGTGCTGACCAACGAGCATTCGGCCAGCGGATCGGAGATCGTCGCGGGCGCGCTGCAGGACTGGGGGCGCGCGGTGATCGCCGGCTGGAGGACGTTCGGCAAGGCGTCGGTGCAGAGCATCGAGCCGATCAAGCGGGACAAGTCCCAGGCGCTCCGGATGACCGTCGCGCACTACTACACGCCGCTGCATCGGGAGATCCACGAGGTCGGGATTCCGGCCGACGTCACGCTGCCGCCCGTCCGCTACCCGCGGGTGCTGCGGAAGGTGGAGGATGACGGGGCGTTCAGCCGCTTCGCGCAGGAGCTGCTGCACGCGCCCAAGGCCGGGGCCGCGTCGGCCGCCGCCGCGGAGGCCCCTCCCGCTTCCTGGCTGGACGCCGCGGCGCTCAAGGACGGGTTGGTCCGGTCCGCGACCGACAAGGAGGCGGCTGCGATCGACGCGCGGATCGTGGACGCCTTCAAACGCTGGGCGCCGTCGAAGACCGTCCCGCTGACGGACGAGGAGTGGGACGATCTGCTGCCGTTCGCCGCCCGGATCGTCCGCATCGCGGTGATGCGGAAGGTGAAGGGCGAGGAGTCCGCCAAACGGTTCGCGGTGGAGTTCGATCCGCAAGTCCTCACCGCGTCCGCGCTGATCCATCTCACGCCGGCCGCGCCCGCTTCTCCGGCTTCGCGCTGACGACGGCCAAGCGACGGCGGACCCGGACCGGGCGCTGGCTGCTCGGAGCGGCCGCGGCCGCCGCCGTGGTGGCCCTCTGGCAATGGCGCGCCGCCACGCCCCTCGAAGACGACTCCGGCCGGGGCCCGCCGCGCGCTAGCGCCCGACGGGCCTGGGCGGCGCGCGAAAGCTTACCCCCCCCGGCGGGGAC
>CAYHEI010000016.1:8917-17233 GCA_964355385.1 uncultured bacterium
TTCTACACTCTCTCCCTACACGACGCTCTTCCGATCTGAAGGCTTCCCGCCCCGGGAGGGCTCCGAGCGCCGGCAAAGCCGGGATGAAGGGGGACGCCGCTGGATCGCCGTCGAGCGGGCGTACTGGTTCCCGCCCGCGCGCAGCCCCGGGACCGTCTCCCGGAGGCTCAGGCGGCTCGCCGCGGCGCTCGGGCTCGATTGCCGGGAAACGGGCCGCGGGCGCGATACGCTCGTCGTGGCGTTCGCGTTTCCGGACGGGCGGGAGGTCTTCGCGCTGCGGTTCGCCCGGCAGGCGTTCGCCGCCATCTGCCTCGACGACCTGGGCTATCGCTGGGAGGCGGCCAAGCGCGTCGTGGCCCTGCCCTGCAAGCTCACCTGCGCGGTCATTCCCCTGACGCCGCACGCGCGGGCGGTCGCGTCCCTGGCGGCCGCCGGCGGCAAGGAGGTCTTCCTGCACATGCCGATGGCCTCCCGGGGCCGCATGCCGGAGGTCCCGGAATACGGGATGATGGTGCGTGGCGGACAGACCGACCCCCAAGTGCGCGCGAACCTCGCGCGGGCCTTCGCGAACCTGCCGAACGCGGTGGGCATGAACAACCACGAGGGCTCGCTGGCCACCGAGGACCGCGTCCTCATGGCCGCGGTGATGACGGTGGTCAAGGAGCGCGGTCTGGTGTTCCTGGACAGCGGCACCACGGTCGATTCCGTCGCGTGGCGCGTGGCGCGGGACGCCGGCGTGCGCTGGGCGAAGCGCGACGTGTTCCTGGACGATCCCATGCCGAAACCGGCCGTGGAGGCGGCGTTCGCGCGGCTCGTCGCGCTGGCCCGGAGCCGGGGCCGCGCCATCGGCATCGGCCACCCGCATCCTTCCACGCTCGACGTGCTCGAGCGGCGGATTCCCGAGGCGCAAGCGCGGGGGATCGTGTTCGTCCCCGTGTCGGCGCTCGCGGCGATGGGGCGATGATCCGGCGAGTGGTGGTGTTCGCGGCGTTCGTGCTCGCGGCCTGTGCGGCCGGCGGGAACGTGTCGGTCAAGGAGACGCCGCAGGAAGGCTGGAAGCCCCGGCGCGTGGCGCTGCTCTACCCCCACGTCGCCTCCGGCGCCGCGGTGGCGTCCGCCGCGACGGGGACGCGTCCGCTCATGGCGTCCGAGGCCGCGGCCGTGACGCACGCGGCGGTGCGCGACGCGCTCGGCCGCGGACGGCTTCCCGCGTGGGTGGACCCGGCGGCGATGCCGGACAGCGCGAAGCGGGCCGGGCCGCTCGGTGCCGCGATCCACCGCGGCTGGTGGGCCAACGGCGCGCCGGAGCCGCGCCTCGTGGCGGAGATGGGCCGGATCAGCCGGTCCGACGCCCTGCTCGTCGTCGAGCTCTTCCGCATCGGCGCGAGCCGCACGAAGCTCGCGATGCGCGGGCGGGGGACCGGCGTCCGTCCGGTGGCGGGGACGGACGGCGACTGGGTGTCGTGCGGCATCCGGATCGCGCTCATCCGCGCTCCGGGCGGGCAGTCGGCCTGGGAGGGCGCCGCGCTCGACTCCCGCCCCCGGACCGGGGACGGCGACCAGGAGGTTTCGATCCGCGCGTGCGTGAACGAGGTGATGGCGCGCTTCCCGCGCCGCTGAGGGCGCATGCCCCGATGAATCACGTGGAGCGGTTCCGCGCGGTCATGGCGGGCGAGCCGACGGACCGCCTGCCGCGGTGGGAGTGGGCGACCTGGTGGGACGAGACCCTGCGGCGGTGGCGCGGCGAGGGACTACCGGCAACGCTCACGGACACCTTCGAGATCGCCGAGTACTTCGGCTTGGACCCGTACCGGCAGTTTTGGTTCTGGACCGGTCGCCCGGCGGCGTCCGCGGGCCTGCCTGCGGGCGAGGGGCCGGTGGCGAACCTCGCCGACTACCGGCGAATGCGCGCGGAGCTCTACCCGGATCCCGTCGGCGGGCTGGACGCGATGCGGCCCTGGCTCGCGCGGCAGGGGCGTGGCGAGGCCGTGGTCTGGGCGACCCTCGACGGGTTCTTCTGGTACGCGCGCGCGCTGCTGGGGATCGAGCGCCATCTCGAGGCCTTCCACGAGCAGCCCGAGCTCCTGCACGCGATCAACGCGGACCTGGCGGAGTTTCACCTTGGCGTCGTGCGGGGGTGGGCGCGGGACGCGGCGCCCGCGTTCGTCACCTTCGCCGAGGACATGAGTTTCAACCACGGCTCCATGATCTCGAAGGCGATGTTCGACGCGTTCATGCTCCCGTACTACGCGAAGGTGATCCCGGCCCTACGCGAGCTCGGCGTGGTCCCGATCATGGATTCCGACGGGGATGTGACGAAGATGATCCCCTGGCTCGAGTCGGCCGGCCTCGCGGCGGTCTTGCCGCTCGAGCGCAACGCGGGCGTGGATGGGGCGGCGCTGCGGCGCTCCCACCCGGCGTTCGGGCTGATCGGCCACTTCGACAAGCTGACGATGACGCGGGGCGAGGCCGCCATGCGCGCGGAATGGGAGCGGCTCGTCCCGTTGATGCAAGGCGGCCGGTTCATCCCCAGCGTGGACCATCAAACGCCGCCCGGCGTCTCGCTGGCCGAGTACCGAACGTACCTCGGCCTGCTCTGGGAGTACACCGCGCGCTCATTGTGAGAGGGTCGCGGGCTCTGTAGAGTCCCGGACATGACGGCGTCACCTTCACTGCGCCATTCGGTGGGATCTGGTGGAACTCAGCGCATAGCGGGGTCAGGGCCTGACACGTGACATCTCCTGGGCGAGTTCTTTGTCCGCGGACGAGGTTCCTACGGGCGCATTCACCGTAGTTCCAACACCAGCCGGCTGTTCAGCGCAGCCGCGAGCTTCTGCAGCGTGCCGACGGTGACGTTCGCGTGCTTGAAGGTCTCCAGATTGGAAACGACCTGTTGAGTCGTCCGAAGGCGTCGCGCGAGCTGTCCTTGCGTCAAGTTCCTCTTTCGGCGGAGTTCGGCGATGCGAAGAGCAAGCCGGGCCCGGACATCTTCCTCCTTGTAGGCCTTCCGGAAGCCCGGATGCTTGAGCTGGCCCTTGAGCCACTCATTGAAGTCGGTCCCCTTCTTGTTCATGTGGTCACGCTCCTTGTTCAGTCGCCATCCAAGCCGCCCGGTGGCGCATGGCTTCTTCGATCTCGGCCTTCGGAACTCGATCAGTCTTCTTCAAGAAGCCGTTTGTCAGGACGATGCGTTGTCCCTGAAAGAAGTGCAGCACTCTGGCCTCCAGGCGACCGTGATTGATTCTGACCTCACGAATCGGTCCCTCCAGGATATCGGCCAAGGGTCTTGTCAGCTCCGGGCCCCTTTCCTGAAGCAACGTGAGCCGCGTCGCCGCCTTTGCGCGCACTCTCTCCGGAAGCGAGTCTAGGAATCTTCGTGCCGGGATCTCGCCCCGCCGGGTCTTGTAGAACGTCAGCGTGTAGATGGCGCCCTCATGGCATCAGATTACATGATATACCATGTAAGAGCAAACACGTCGCTCGGCACGGTGGGAGGTGCCGATCGAGAGCCTACTTCCGATGAAAGGTTGTAACCTCGCCGGAGCTCAGGGCGCGTCGGCCCAGAAGCCATAGAAGAACGCCGAGCAGCAGTAATCCCGCGAGCGTGCAGTCGGAGAGCATCGCGAGGGAGCCGGACAGGCGCGACCCGACCAGCCCCGGCGTGTCCAGGCTCGTGAACAGGAGCGCTCCGAGCGCCGCCAGGGCGGCGCGCCGGACGGAGGGCCTTGTCCGCCGCTCCAGGACGAGCCGCGTCACCAGCGCGCAGGGGAGCAGCAGCACGACGAGATAGGCCTTCCACGTGAGCGGTCCGAAGAAGCTGCTCACGATGAAGACGGCGCCGTATTCCGCCAGCGCGGCGGGGGAGGCGGGATGCGCGGGCCCACGGAAGGCGAGCAGGGACGCGATGCCGACGACGGCCAGGAGGGCGAGCGTCGCGACGCCGACCAGGGGCTCGCGCGAGAACGAGAGCACGCTCGTCGGCTCCGCGTGGAAGGGCGTCACCCCGTGCGCGAGGTACCGGTCGAACATGGCGTACACCGACTGGTTCATCTTGGCGGAGCCGAAGTCCGCGTGCGTGCCCGCCCACCACGTCGCGAAATAGTCGGCGGCGCGTTCGGGGCCGTACGCGAGGACGGGCGCGAGGAAGAACAACGCGAGGAACGTCGTGGTGGCCGCTCCCGCGAAGGTCCAGCGCCGCCGGTAGAGGAGATACGGCAGGAAGGCCACCGGCATGGCCTTGAGCGCCGCCGCCGTGCCGAGGAGGAGCCCGCCCGCGAGCGGCCGGCCGCGCGCGGCCAGGAACAGCCCGCCCAGCGCGAGGGCGAAGATGACGATGTTGACTTGCAGGTGGTCGAAGTTTCCTAGAAAGAAGCGCGCCGTGAGCGCGAGCGGGATGAGCGCTTCCGGCGAGGCGAGCGTGAACGCGCCCGGCTTCGGCCGGAAGGCCAGCGGGCGTCCCCAAACGAGCCGCACGGTCATGGCCAGCACGGCCCAGGACAACCCGAGATTGAGGGCCAACCAGCACGCGCGCGCGAACACGACGTGCGCGCGGGCGAGCAGGGCGAGGGGCACGCACAGCAGGCTGAACGCCGGCGGCCAGGCATTCCAGAAGTCATACGGCCCGATGTCCTTGTAGACGTGCTTGCCTTGCAACGCCAGCCCGCCCACCTCGAGATACGCGGCGAAATCGCCCGCCCGCCGGATCCAGCCGATCATTCCGCCGAGCATCGCCGCGAGGATGAGCCAGGGAATCCAGGGAGCGGCGCGTCGATACGTGGCGCGCAAGATTCGGGGCATGGTGCTGAGATTCTATCAACTGGAGAGTGGGGGCTTCCTGCCGTCGCTCAGGGCGTATAATTTGACCATGGGTCTCACGTACGTCATCGCGAAGGTCCGGGGCAAGCCGGGGAACGAACGGCGTGTTCGCCTCCTCGTGGACAGCGGTGCGACCTACTCGCTGCTCCCCGAGCGCACGTGGAAGGCTCTGAAGCTCCGGCCCATGCGGGAAGTGACATTCTCGCTGGCCGACGGGACGCCGATCCGGCGGAAGGTGTCCGAATGTTTCTTCGTGCTGCCGCAGGGGCAGGGAACCAGCCCGGTCGTGCTCGGCGAGACGGGAGACGCGGCGCTGCTCGGGGTCGTGACGCTCGAATCGCTGGGGTTGGTGCTCAACCCGTTCGATCGGACGCTGCAGGACATGAAGGCCATGCTGGTGTGAGCGTTGCGGTGAAGGCGCGAGGGGGGCGGATTGCGGTATTATTGTGGTCTTTGATTTCGTCGATGCGCTCGTAGCTCAATTGGAAGAGCATCAGCCTCCGGAGCTGAGGGTTACAGGTTCGAACCCTGTCGAGCGCGTGGTCTTGTTCATCCTGTTTCTCATCCTGGCCGCCCCCGCCCTGGCGCAATCGCCCGCCCTCTCTTGGGGGCCGACGGGCGCGCAGCTCGCGCCGACCTCCTCGCTCAAGTGGGGCGTGGTCGTCGCACCTGACGGCGCGGGCGGAGCGGTCCTCGCGTGGGAGGAGAACCGGGGCCGAAAGATGTGCTGCCGGGACACGCGTGATCTCTTCCTCCAGCGGCTCGACGCGGCGGGAAAGCCGCTGTGGGGCGCCGCGGACGTGCGCCTCGCTGAGGAAGATTCGGGCGAAGAGATCCTGGGATTCGCCCCCGCGGGGAACGGTGGCGCGCTGCTCCTGTGGCACCGCGGCGGCCGGCTGCGGGCGCAGGTGGTCGCGGGTGACGGGTCGCGGACGCTGGCCGAGCCGGGCCTCGTGCTCCGCGAGGGCGAGGCGCCGGTCGAGTGGTACCCGTACCACGGCTTCGCGGCGTCCGCGGACGGGGCGCGGTGCGTGGTCGCGTGGGCGGAGCGCGCCCCCGGCACGGCGTCCGCCTTGCGTCTCCTGCGCTTCACGCGCTCCGGGGCGGGCTGGCGCTGGGAGGAGCCCGTGACGGTCGCCGAGGACGCGGGGCTGCACCCGTCGGCGGTGACCGCGTCCGGGACGGGCTGGCTGGCGTGCTGGTGGCTGGACCGGCCCGCCGGGGCCGAACTGTGGGGGAGGCAGGTCGGCGCGGACGGGCGGCCGTTGGGCCGGGCGTTCCTCGTCGGCACGGAGGCCGGGCAAACGTACCTGCACGCGGAGGCCGCGCCGGGCGGCAATGCGGCATGGATCGCCTGGTCTGCCGTGGTCCCCGAGAACCCGACTCCGACGTACGCGGTCCACGTCGCGTCGGTCGAGGGCTCCCGCGTCCGTTCCGCCGTCGCGGGTCAGGCGAAGACGCAGGTCCTCTTCATTCCGTCCACGCACGTCCTGGTGGGCACTTCGAACGGGCCGCCGCCGACCGGTATCGGCCAGTCCGCGACGCCCGAGTTCGTGTCGTGGCGCCGCTCCTCCGCGCTCCTTCCCTCCGGCCGCGTGGGCTGCGTCGTCGCATGGCTGGACGGCAAGGCGGTTCGCGTCTGCCGCGTCGCGGTCTCCGGCGGGAAGACGGCCGCGGGTCCGGCCGTCTCGTTCGGGCGCGAGGTCTTCAATGGATTCACCCCCATCCTCCTGCCTGGAGCGAAAGACGATGTGTCGGTTTGCTGGTCCGAGAAGTCCGGTGAGGACCGTTACCGGATCCTGCGGCGGAGGTTGGCTGCGGGTGCCGGAGGGCTCACCACCCTCGGTGAGGACGAAGTCCTGGCGGAAGAGGATGGCGTGTCGCCGCGCGCGTGCACGGCGGCCAACATCGCGCCGGGGATGAGCGTGCTCGCCTGGACCGCCGTGCACCGGGGCGAATGGGGCGTCGTGCGGGCGCAGCGGCTCGCGCTCCCTTGAATCCGGTGCGGGGGCTGTCCGGGCTCGCCCGCGAGCTGGGCCGGGAGGAGCGGGGGCTGGCGATCTTGGGCGAGGGCAACGTCGGCGCCGCGGCGTCCGGAGGCGAGATCTGGGTGAAGGCGTCGGGCACGCGGATGGGCCGCGCCCGTCCCGGCGACTTTCTCCCGGTGGACGGCCGGAAGGTCCTGGCGTATCTGGACCGGCGGGGAGCCGGCCGGGAAGAGGACGCGGCCGTGATGGCGGCGCTGCGCGCCTGCGTGACGCGCGGCCGCGTGGGGCAGCCCTCGACCGAGACCTTTCTGCACGCGCTCTGCCTGCTCGAGGGCGGCGCGCGCTGGGTGGGACACACGCATCCGGTCGGGCTGATGGGGCTCCTGTGCAGCCGCGCCGGGGCGCGGCCGTTCCGCGGATCGGTCTTCCCGGACGAGATCGTCTACTGCGGCGCGGTCCCCGCCGTCGTGCCGTACGTGGATCCCGGCGTGAAGCTGGCCCACGCGCTGCGCGCGGAGCTGCGCCGGTACCGGCGCGTCCACGGGGCCCCCCCGCGGCTGGTGCTCCTCGTGAATCACGGCATCGTGGCGCTGGGGGCGACCGCGGACGAGGTGCTCAACGTCACGCTCATGGCCGAGAAGTGGGCTCGCGTGCTCCTCGGCGCGTTCGCGGCCGGCGGCCCGCGCTTCCTCCGGGGCGCCCAAGCGCGGCACATCGACCGCTGGCCGGCCGAGCACTACCGGCGGCGCCTCCTGCTGACCCGCCGGTAGGACATCATGGCCGCGGCGCGGTTCCTCGCGGTGGATCTGGGCGCTTCGAGCGGGCGCCTCGTCGCGGGCGCGTGGGACGGCGCGCGGTTCGCGCTGGAGGAGGTCCACCGGTTTCCCAACGGGCCCGTGCGCTGCGGCGCGCACTGGCACACCGACGTGCGCGCGCTCTGGGCCGAGACGCGGAAGGGATTCGCGGCCTTCGCGGCGCGCTCTGGCGGCGGCCCGGAGGCGGTCGGCGTGGATTCTTGGGGAGTGGACTACGGCCTGCTGGGGCGCGACGGCGGCCTGCTCGGGCTGCCGTACCACTACCGGGATGGGCGGACTGACGGGATGATGGAGCGGGTCTTCGCGCGCGTCCCCCGGCGCGCGGTGTTCGAGGCCACGGGCATCCAGTTCATGCAGATCAACACGCTCTACCAGCTCGCGGCGGCGCGGGAAGCGGGGGAGCTGGACGCCGCGGAGGCGCTGCTGCTGACGCCGGACCTCTTCCACTACTGGATGACCGACCGCCGGGTCGCCGAATACACGATCGCCAGCACGAGCCAGCTGCTCGACGCGCGCACGCGCGCGTGGGCCGCGCCGCTGCTCGCCGCCCTGGAGCTTCCCGCGCGGCTGCTGCCGCCGGTGGTCATGCCGGGCAGCGTGCTCGGCCCGATGCTCCCGTTCGTGGCCGACGCGGCCGGCTGGAACGGCGCGGTGCCGGTCGTGGCGGTGGGCAGCCACGACACCGCGAGCGCGGTCGC
>CAYHEI010000017.1:0-17230 GCA_964355385.1 uncultured bacterium
AAACCCCCTGCAAAACCGTCATGTCTCTCCCGCAACTGGTGAACTTGGGCTAGCGGTTCGATGCAATCAATGGCGGGATGAAACGAACGCCGTGCTCTGGTCCTTCAGCCGATCCGCTGCTCTGAGAGTGTTTCTCAGGGAGGAACCTTTGGTGCTCCACCACGAGGGATGCACCGGTGCTGCCGATGCACTTCGTGCGAATATGACCATAAGCGTTCGGAATCTGAGTCTCTTGCTCAAGTAGCGCCTCCCCCGTGCGTGTCACGGACGTACCATAGCGCGAAGAACCAAGATAGACGGTGCTCCTAAACGTTCGAGGGGGGCGGTTTGGAGCCTACCGCGATGGTCGCCCCTCCCGTCCCTGTCAGGGTATGCTGGAAGGCGGGAAAATGACTGATTCAACCCTGAGGGAAAACTCGGCCTTCGCGCCCGGACAAGTCACAGCGTGATGTCGGAAGGGCATTCCGGCGGGAATACGGCCCCTGCGAAGATGATCCTTGCTTCTCTTCTGGCATGGAATGCGATCCTCCTCATGTTGTGGATTGGGAAATTCCACGCTGATCCATCCGAGCTGATACGGGCGCTGCGCGCCAACTTCCCAATCTCAGGATTCTCGGCAGCCACGCTCGGCGGCAATTGGACGAGATTCCTGACGGCCTCTCTTGTAGTCCTCGGCCTGCTCTCACTTGCACAACGCCTGGGCGCCAAACTTGCGGCTTGGATCGGACGCGGCGACCGCGAAATCAATGCCGAGGCATTGATCGAGCATTGCGGACTTGGTCTGGGGCTACTTGGAAGCATCGTGTTCGGTCTTGGATTGGATGGTCTGCTCTTCAGCCTGTCGCGTCTCGCTTCGGCGACGTTGCTTGGAATACTTGGAGTGTATGGTGTGTGGCAACAGCGTGGAATGGTGCATGTCTTGATGGACCGAATGCCACCAATCCTGATGACGTGGCCGACCCGAGCCGTTGCTGCCGGGGGCGTGCTGATATGCCTCGTGGGTGTGCTCAGCCCGGAACTGGGATGGGATGCCCTCACCTACCATCTGCGGCTGCCGTCATTCTTCCTCTTGCGGCACAAGGTCTACGACGTGTGGCATAACTACTATGCTCCATTCCCCGGCCAGGTTGAGATGCTCTTTCTGTTGGGCAAGCTCGCGGATAGCGACCTGGCCGCTCGGGGACTCAATGCTTCGCTCGGCGTCCTTCTGCTTGGTGCATCGTGGACAATCGCGCGCGCCTTGGGCGCTCGTTCGGCCTGGCCGACGGTGCTCCTGACCACGTCTCCTTTGTTTCTAACGCTTGCCACCAGATGCTATGTCGATCTCGGGATGGCATTCTACCTCGCAATGGGTGTCGCGTTGTTCCTGCAATGGCAACGCACCGGGGCCGCTTCCGCATTGGTAGCGAGCGGAGTATTGACGGGCTTTGGAATGGGGAGCAAGTACGTCGGTGTCATTATGTGGCTGGGACTCCTGGCGTCGATCGGGTCGCATTTCCCTTCTCGAGGTCGGAGACGGGCGTTGGCTTGGTGGATTCTGGCGTCGGTGCTGCCGCTATGTCCCTGGCTCATCAAGAACTGGCTGATCAGGGGAAACCCGGTGTTTCCGTTTCTGCACCAATGGATGGGACTCACCGTCATACGGCCATTGGATCACCGTCTTCCCTTCGAACACGGACAAGGCCTTGGCACGATCCGGGCTGGCCTCCTTGACCGGGTTGAGGCGCTCTTTTTCGACGCCGGCCATATCGATGGGCCCTTTCTTCCCATCCTGGGTGGCCTTCTCCCGCTGCTGGCCTTTCGTTCGTTGTCCAGTGTCTGGGCGACCGCTCGCCGAGTGGTCATCGTATACCTGTTGACATGGCTGATCCTTGCCCCGGAGGCTCGGTTTCTATTGCCTGCCATACCATTGATGCTGGGTCTAATGTTCGCGCTCCTCGAAAATCTATTCAACGTTCGTCCCGCGATGAAGACCGCCCTACGCTGGATCCTTGAGATCAATGTCCTGGCAGGGGTTATCTTCGCCGTGTCGATTCAATGGATATTCTTCTACCCGTTGAGCGTGGCCATGGGTTTGGAGACACCCGAGGCGAAAGCAACCCGCGTCCTGGCGCCTCCCCCATACTACGGTCGTGTGGCGGAGTACATGAACACCAACCTGCCACAGAAAGCTCGTGTCCTGTACCTGTGCCACTTCGTGAGCTACTACGCGGAGCGCGAGTGCCTCACCGACTTTCACTTCGGCAACGCGCACATGACCCGAATGCTGCGTAACGGCGTGACCGTTGATGGCATCATGCGCGAGTTTCGGCGTGCCGGTATCGGCTGGCTGCTGATGCCGGGCAGTAGCGCCGCCCAGTACGCCGACATCCCCGGCTTCTTTGCCATGCCGCAGGACGCGTGGGTCGGATTCAAGAAGCTCCTCACTGAGCGCACGGAAGTGGAGTGGCAGACAAACTACTTTGTTCTCTTCCGGCTTGGCCCCCCACATCCGCCAAGGACGGTTCCCGCATTTCCGGTGTATGAGGCCTTGGCGTTCAAAGCCGCCGATCACGCGATGGACACGCGACAATACAGCGTGGCCTGGGCCATGTTCCGGAAGCCGCCTCCCCTCCTGGCGGATGTCGGCTCCACATTCACGCGCCAGGGCGATGCGTTGAGTGGTCTCGGGGAATATGCCGGTGCCATCAAGGCCTATCATCGGGCTCTGGAGTTGGGCGTGACCGTTCCAATGATCCAAGTTGCGCTGGCGTTCGCACTTCTCAATGACCACAGACCGAAAGAGGCTCTTCCCTATGCGGAAGAAGCCTGGCGGAGCGACCCCACCTCGCCTCAGACTGCGGCGACGCTCGCCGGAATCAATGCCGGCATAGGTAACCTTCCGGCCGCGATGCGCTGGATCCGCGAGGCGATCAGACTCAAACCCGGTGCGCAGGAGTACCGCGTGATGTCCGAACAAATCGCTGCATTTCAGGTAGGGGCTAGCCAATAGAGTGGCGGGGCGAAGCCATACAGGCGCCGCTACTCTGGCGCCACCGGTCCCGCCCATCTCAGCCTGCGGCCATTGGCCAGCTGAAGATCCACAGCAAATGAAGGATATGACCTTGCTCGGCTCGGCTTCGGGACACGGGTCACTATGGATGGAGTCGGCATGTTGACTGGGAGCACGAGCCTCACGATCACACCAGACAGACAACGTGGGCTCGCGTCACAGCTGACATTCAGATTGATGCCATTGGCGATGGCCCATGCCTCATGTGGGCCGGTCATCCGGACTTCTTTGAATGCCATGGTCTGCAGGAAAGAAGGTGTCGCCACTGCAACCTTCCTCCAAATTCCATTTGAATAGGACAACACGGCAGGCCTCTCCCCTCCAGGTTCTGTCCCCACAGCCACTCCGTGGTTTGGGTCATAGAATGCAATGCCCGACAATCCCCCCACACCCTCAGGATAAGGCACACTTATCAGCTGCCCGCCATCGTAATGGAAGAACTCGCCCGCGCCAGCCAGCCAGATGTCGTTCGCGGCATTGACCCACAATGCGAACACGGAGCCAGGAAGTAACGACAAGATACGCCAAGCGCTGCCATCGAAATGCCAGAATCCCAAACCCGTAACGCCCCAAGCTTGGTCCGGCACTCCACGAATTGATCGGATTTCCGAAAACTGTTCTATCGTACGGCCACAGCTGAGCCCTTCGAAGAAAGTCCACCCGGTACTGCTAAATCGGTACATGTCGGTCACCCTACCATCGCACGTAACACCGTGCTCGCGTAGCAAGGCCAGCCAACCGTCCTGTGGTGTGGGCAGGGTGACAAAGGCACCGCTCGCCACAGATCCGCCTCCTCCCCCCATCCCAGGGATCCCTCCCCCCCCAGGAAGATCCTCTGTCTCAAAGAGGGTTGAGCCGACGACTCGATACGCGCGCCAACGGAAATCTTCGCAGCTTGAAAAGATATCAGCCACAGCGACTCCTGTATTCGTGTCAGCAAGTGAAATACTCTCCCCGATACCGACAATCTCTTGTCCAGTGCAAGTTATTGAAGAATGAGACTCTGGCACGTTCGCCTTCTTCCACCCATTCCCGTCAAACATGAGGGCGAGTGGCATTGCGCTACCTGCCTCTTGTCCCACAATCCATCCGTACTGTGACCCTACAAAATCGATGTCGGTGAAAATCCGCGCGGGATCATCCGGGAAGAAGATGTACTCATGCGGTGGAGTTACCTCCGTGTTGGCGGATCCGGAGAACCGGCACTGAGCCGAGGCATCGTTGCCAGCGATCGTCTGGATTCCAACGCTGTTCAAGGTCACGACAAACACGTGCCTCCCGTCGTCCCCCGGCCCCCCGGACTTAGAGCTTACGGTGAACGTATACGGCGTCTCCAGGACCGCGGTCGCATCGGTAGAGACGAAGTCCACGGTTCCTTTGAAGTTCCCGTTCTGCGTGCCGGACCGGTCCAGGGCAGTCACAGTCAGAGAAAAGGGAATTCCCGGCCGGACGAGTGCAGGCAACGCCAAGATCAGCGATCCCGCACTCGTCGGGCACAGGACGGCCATGGTGGCAGAGCCTGCCACTGAGGTCCTCACCGTGTCTTGCCCACTTACGACCGTAACACCAGAAGTGTTCAAGGTGATGGGGACGATCGCCAGACCACCGCTCAGCGCTGTCGGTCCAGGGAGCAACGCGAGGGGGTCGGTCGAGGTGAACGAGGCGGTGCCCGTGTAGGCAGTGTCCACGAAGCCGTTGTCGTCCATCGCAGAGATGGTTAGTTGGAACACTACGCCTACTGTGACCGCAGACGGTGAGGAAAGGACGTAACGGACGGCCACCAGTCGTGCAAACGTACAAGAGATATTGGAGTCCTGGCTCTTGTTCCCGTCGGCGTCCACCGCCTGGATCAGGTAGCAGGCAGATTCGCCCGGAGTGATCTCGGAATCCGTGAACAACGTGCCGGTCAGCAGGCCGCTGTTGATCGGCACGTTCCCGAACGCGCCCGGCGCGGTGGCACGATAGACGTTGTAGCCGGTGATGGGAAGGCCGGAGGACGACGTGGTGGGCGCGCTCCACGAGAGGAACGTCCCCACATCGCCCGCAACGACCGTCAGCAGCGTCGGAGGACCGGGCTGGGCGTAGACCGCGGTCACCGTGCTCCCGCACGTGAACAACAACTGCGTGTAGGTCTGCCGGCCCACGGTCACGCGTGCAAGCGACAGCGGACCGGGATTGCCGCCCCCCGAGCATGTGGCCACTGCGCGCGTCGCCAGCGTGGCGCTCAGAACTTCGTACGGGCCGTTGACGGTCGGGATGAGAATCTGCGTGGGCGTGTAGATGGGCGGCCCCGTCACCGCGGCGCCCAGGTCCACAATGGAGATGGTGGAGCCGTCCAGGCAGCTCAGCTTGTACAAAAGAGTGCCTACCACGACGTACACCCCGTTGCACTGTCCGCCGATTTCATCGATGATCGGCCCGAAGAAGGGTCCCCCGGTGAAGGTGCGAGACCAGACGGATCCTTCCGCTCCACACCCGCACGTGATCACCCACGTGTCGGCGTTGCACCGCCGCAGCGTCGCTACATCCCCGCAGTTGTGCAGGACCTGCTCCACCACGTCACACTGGCCGGTGGGACAATTGAGACCGGGCGTGTCGCACGTCTCGAGACACACGCCTCCTCCGCCCGAGGCCACGAAGAAGGTGCAGGAGGCTTCAAGGCCGCAGGCCGCGGGGCAGTCCTGGACGGGCGGCGCGAGCGGCTGGGAGGAGCCCGGGTAGCAGGCGATGAGGCGCGTGGAGCAGGCTTGCGGGTTCACCTCAACCTCGCAGAGCTGGTTCGGTTGCGGCGCAACCACCAGCCGGATCCGCCCATCCGGCACAAGGATCGTCAGCGGCGCCGCCAGCGGCCCGCCCAAGGCGATCCTCCCCTGCGCGTCCAGCAGGCACGCCACCGACGCCGCAGGCTGGCAACTCGTGTCGAAGGCGTACAGGTAGCCCGCCTCCGTCCCCACCCAGATGATCCGGTTACAGTGGTCGATCAGCGGCGGGAACTTGATGGCACCCTGGAGCTGGGCAGTACACTTCACCGAGAGATCGGGATTCATGACGTACAAGACTCCCTGGTCCGTGCCGAACGCCACGACGCCCGCGCAGGAAATGACCGAACCGCCGATGTTCCCCGACGCCGAGAAACTGGTGCCGAACAGCGTCGCCGTGGGCGCCATGAGGGGCGAGTACCGCATCCGCGACGGGCTCTGCGCGTCCGAGCACCACCCGAACGGATCGCTGATGGCGCAGGTCGTGGACACCGGCACGCGCACGACGAGTTCGTTGCTGCACGGCGTCGGCACGGGAACCGAGGTCCCAGCGCACACGCGGTAGTAGTAGGTCCGGCCCGCGAGCACGGTCGTGTCCAGCCAGCAGAAGTTCCCGCCGAGCAGACCACCGCACATGGTCGGCCAGGGCAGCCCGGACGAGAAGATCGGCGTGACCGGAGGCGCTCCCGGGTAGCTCGCGCGGAAGACCGCGTACCCGGTGACGAGCGTGCAGTTGCCTGTTTCGGTCCAGCTCAGCAGCACGGTCGGCGGACAGCTTCCCAGGTTCCCGGACAGGAGCACCGTCAGCCCCGTCGGGCACGGCGGAGGCGGCGGAGGCGGAGGCGGCGGCACGGGCCGGCTCGTACAGAAGGGCAGCGAGACGCTGCACACGTTGCCGTTCCCCAGCACGCACGCGACGACGTAACAGTTGATCTCGTTGGAAACCGGTGCGAGGTCGGTAAAGGTGTAGACCGTGCCGCTCACGCGCGCGAACTCCGGATACGAGAAGAACGACATCGTGGTCCGGAAGATCGAGTACTCGGCGCACGGGACGGTGCACGGTCCGCTGGCATGGCTCCAGTCCAGCGTGACGCTCCCGGCGCCGACCGTCGCGGCGTCGATCGTGGGCGGTACGCAAGTCCCGCGCGGCGTGACCGCGATCTCGATGGAGCACAAGCCCAGACCCGGATGGCAGACTTGGTAGTAGTAGGTCAGGCCCGCGGTGACCGTGGCGTCGGTGTAGCAGGTCGCGAGCAGGGCCCCAGCAAGGAGCGTGGAGGCCGCCGCGCCCCCAGTGGTGCTGCGGTAGAGGTCGTAGCCGGTCGGAGGCGTCCCGCAGGGCGTCACCGACCAGAACAGCGTCAGCGGGCAATCGTTGTCGGCGGCGATGAGCAGCGTGAGCGGGACGCACGCCGGAGGCGCGGGCGGCACGCCGAAGCCGGGTGGGCAGAAGCCCGCTGCCGAGATGCCGCCCAGCACGAAGCCACCGCTCACGCAGGCGACGCTGTAGCAGTACCAGGTTGCGGAGGTCGAGAATTCGGTCACGCTGGGCGTGATGAAGGCGGGTGGGACCAGGGGTTGGAACGGCCCGAACGGCCCCGTGGAGCGGAAGACCTCATAGGTCGTGCAGGGCCGCTGGCACAGCCCGCCCTCCAGACTCCATGTGAAAACCAGCTCCACCGGATTGGCGTTCACCGGGGTGATCGTGGTGAGCACGAAGTCCGTGAAGGCTGGCGGCACGGTCGCCTGCGCCTCGTTGCTCGTGGTGCTGGAGACGGCCGTGATGAGCGCAACGATCTGGTAGTAGTAGGTCGTGGCCGCGGCGACGCTGGTGTCGAGGTAGCAGTAGAGCGGCGAGCCGTCGGGGAGCCCGCCGCAGGTCTGGGTCCAAGGCGTTTGCTGCACGAGCGGGAAGCCGGTGATCGGCACGCCCGGGAAGGTGGCGCGGTACACCTGGAAACCCTCGAACCCGAGGCAGCTTGCGGTGGTGGTCCACGTGAGTAGCACCCGCGCGGGACAGGCGCCGGTCGCTCGGAGGGTGAGCGTGGGCGAGTCGGAGCACCCGGGCCCACCGCCGGGCTGCGGCGGGCACACCTCGAAGGACGCCACGGCCAGGGGCACGACACCCCCACTCACGCACGCGAGGCTGTAGCAGAACGTCGTGGCGGTCGTTTCGAAGAAGGTGGTGCTCGTGCTCGGCGTGATGAAGACCGGCGGAGCCAGCGGGGAACGCGGGCCGAACGGCGCGGTGGAGCTGAGAATCTCGTACTCGGTGCAGGAGGGCGCGCAGAGCAGTTCTGAGATGGTCCACGAGAAGTCGAGCCGGACCGGATCGACGCCGGTTGGCACGACGTTCGCGAGCACCGACCCCGAGACGAACGGCGGAACGCCGACCGCCAGCTCGGCGCTCAGGGTTCCGCTGATCGGAGCGCTGGTCAGGGCCGCCACGCGGTAGTAATAGCCGGCGCCCGTGATGACGGCGGTGTCGGTGTAGCAGAAGAGGGGATCCGACGGCGGCCCGCCGCAGACGGCGGTCCAGGGCGCCGCCTGCGCGAGCGGCGTCCCCGGGGTGAAGCCCATGAAGGTCCCGCGGAAGACCGCGTACCCCTGCACCAGTACGCAACTCGCGCTGTCCCGCCATGTGAGCCGCACGGTTTCGGGGCAGAGCCCCTCCCCGGTCAGCGTGAGCGCGAGCGGGTCGGGACACGGCGGCGGCGGGCAGATCTCGAAGTTCAGGATGACGTCGGACACCACGCCGCCACCCGTGCAGGTGAGGGAGTAGCAATACGCGGTGGAGGACGCGACCAGCACGGTGACGCTCGGCGTGACCGGGGGCAGCCCCGCGGGAAGACGCGGGCCCCCCGCGACGGTGGAGCGTAGGACCTCGTACACGTCGCAGGGCAGCTCGCAGAGGCCGCCCTCCCGGCTCCAGGTGAAGGTCAGGACAAGAGGATCGAGGCTCGCGCGCCGCGCGCTCACGAGCACGTCGGCGGTGTAGACCGGCGGGACGGATACCGGCAGCTCCTGGCTGACCGGGTCCGCGATCGGGGTGCAGGTCGCCACGCTCATGACGGCGCCCACGCGATAGAAGACGAGCTGCCCGGAGGGCGGGGCGGGATCGGTAAAGCCCGCCGCGTCGGCGTCGAGATCCGCGATGGGATTCACCAGCGGCCCGCCCGAGGTGGTGGAACGGAAGACCTGCCAGCCCATGATGAACGGGGTGCAGGTGCCGTTCCGGTCCCACGTGAGATCGGCGAACGCTCCCCGGCCCGGATCGCAGCGGGCGGTCCCGCTCAGGGTCACGCTCATGAGGCCGTCGCACAGCGGCAAGCAGACCTGGTCCGAGACGGCCGGCGAGCTGCTGCACCGCGCGAAACACGCGAGGGTGTAACATTCGGGGCTGCACACGATGCGATTTGCCGGGGGGACGATGAAGCCGGTCGGGCTCGGCGAGACCGAGATGGGGATGCCCAGCTGCCCCGGCACGGTGGAGCGGTACACGATGTACGGGTCGCAGGGGCACGGGCACGAAACCGGCACGGGCCGAGGGATGTGACAGAACACGTTGCCTCCCGTGAACACCACGATGGGGCCGATGGCGGGGGTGGGGGTGTTGCCGAAGACGACGACGGAGACCTCGGGGGAGCACGCGCGGATCACCCCGAGCGCGTCCACGGTGCAGACGCGGTAGAAGTAAAGGCCACCGCCGGCCAGCCCCGCGTCCACGAAGCAGGTGTCGATGAGCGGCAGCGGACCCGAGGCGGGGATCCCCGGCGGCGCACCCGGCGTGGTGCTACGGAACACCAGATACCCGGTGATGGGCGGGCAGGTGATGGGAGGCGGCGCGGTCCAGCACAGGGTCACGGAGCACTCCCCCGCTTGGGTCAGGATGGTGAGGCCGGTGGGCGGCAGGGCGGGCGGCATCCGCCGTTGGATCGCCGACTCCGCCGAGCACGGACCCGCGGCGCCTCCCGCGCTGACGGCGCGGACGCTGTAGAAGTACCACGCGGCTTCGGTCGCGTCGGTATCCAGAAACGCCGTGGCGGTCGTGGTCAGGAACGGCGCACCGGCGCAGCCGGTCCCGGGGAATCCGCTCTTGAAGACCTCGAACGCCGCGACGGGACAGGTGCTCACCACGCTGAACGATCCCGGGATGCCGTCGCACACGTTGGACACCGAAACATTCGCGGGCACCCCGAGACGCGGGCCGAAGGCGTAGAGCACGTCGTCGCCCGGTCCTCCCGCGGAAACTTCCGTGGTGACCGGGAACAGCACCATGTCCCGGGCGATCGCCGGCGAGCCGCGCGCCTTGTGGCCGAGCGGAGGCATGAAGTCGAAGACCGTCGCACCCCCTCGGTTGAAGCCGAGGAACCTGGCGCCCTCGACAGCCATGTCGTGGTCGCGGCCGACGAACACAGCGCCACCGGCCTGCACCGCAGGCGCGCTGAAGACATCCCCCGCACCGATCGGCGGCGTCGTGCTCAGCTTCCGCAACCACGTAAGGCAAGGCGACCCTCCAGCCAGGGCCGCGAGATCGCCGGCCCACACGCCCTGATTGCCGTTGCTGCCATTGCCCCCTTGGGTAATGCTCTGGCCGGTTCCGTCCGCTGCACCGAAGAAGACGGTCGCGCCGTCCACCGCGGGAGCGGAAAACACCGCCGAGCCGCCGGGCGCGTCGAACTTGCAAACCGGAGCAAGCCCCACTGTCGCGTTCACCACCAGTGCCGAGTTGTTCGTGCCGAAGAGGACGAACGTTTGGAGCCCGACCCCGGCGACCACGGGCGCGGACACGAAATCTCCCGCGTTCTTGATGTTCAGGGGGAGGCCGACCACGACACCGGTCGCCGCGTCGAGATTGAACAACGAAACATCTTTGGGACTTTCCCCCCGCAGCACGTAGGCTGATCCGCCTGCCACGGCCGGGGCGCTCTCAAACACGCTCCCCTTCGCGTTCAGATTCCTCAACCACAGCCTGGCCCCCGTGAAGGCGTCCACGGCGACCACATCGCCGCCCGTCGAGACCGCGAAGATGGTTCCCGCCAGGGCAGCGGGCGAGGCGCGGTTCAGCCCCCCCGCGAGGGTGAGCGACCAGAGCGGCGAGCCGCTGTTGCCGTCGAAGGCCGAGAGCCCCGTCGGAGTCCCCACGACCACGATCCCGTTTCCGTCGTACGCGACGACGGCGGGGGCATGCTCGACCGAGACGGCGCTCAACGTCCGGCTCCACACCGGCGCCCCGGTCATGAGATCCAGCGCGTCGAGCCGCCCATCCATCGTCCCCACGAACACCTTCCCCAGCGCGGAGGAGGGCGAGCCGAAGGTGCCATTCGAGCTCGTGCGCGGACCCAGGGTGCGCGACCACTTGAGATCCAAGGTGCCGCACAGCGACAAGGGGCTCACTCCCAGGCGGCGCTCGTTCCGGTGGAACTGCGGCCAGTCGCGCGGGTCCACCACGAGCGCGGGGATGCGCACGACCACGTGCGCGCACGCCTCGCTCTCGTTGCCCGCGGTGTCCACGGCGAGGACTTGGTAATCGAAGGTCCGACCCGCGGGGACGGGGGCGTCCACGAAGCCCACGCCCGGAACCGCGACGACGGCGATCTGAACGGGCGGAGCACCCGGAGCCGTGACGCGCAGCACACGGTAGCCCGAGAGCGGATAGGTCCCGGCCACCGGAGCGGACCAGGAGAGCTGCACGCCCGCCGGGCTGACGCGCGCCGTCAGCCCCACGGGGCAGTTCACCCCGGCCGTCCAGCAGATGACCTCACCCCCGCCAAGCTGCGTTACCACCGACGTGTCGGCGACGATCACGCCCGCTGGTACCCCCGCGCCATACCCGGTTTCCGTCAAGGTCTGCCGCAAGTTCCCCGTGACGTCGTACACATCCAAAGCAAATACGCCCGGGCTGGCTGGACAGCATCCCGCATCCCCCGTCAGCGGGTACGGCAGGTAGAACAGGCCGTTGCCGAATGCGCCCTGATAGAGGTAGCCGGTCGCAATCGGTCGTTGGGGCGGCGTGAAGCCCGCCACGGGAGATCCCGTGAGCGCGTCATACGCAACGAGAACCACGAGCAAGGGCGCCGCCGCGGCCGGCGAACGAGCCACTTGGAGATACACCACCGACCCAGCCACCACCGGCGCCGCGCGAACGTCGCTCAATTGCAGATCCCCAGGCTGGGAAACATCTCTACGCCAAGCGAGAGTGCCCGTCGAGATGTCGTAGGCGAAGAGTTCGGTTTTGTCGTGGCGCACGCCGAAATACACGAGGTCCCGCGCTCCCACACGCGCCGCCGTCAACGTTGTGAAGGCCGACGACGTGAGGAGAACCGTGGACCCGGGCAGCGGGGCCGTGTCCCAAAGCAGGACGCCGTCACGCGCGTCGAACGCCTGGAGCCGCATGTCTCCCAATGGCATGGGCGATGGCACGCCCGCCACCCGCAACCGCAGAGCGCGCCCGGCATGGAGGGTCACCGGAGGGGCAAATTCGACGATCGCGGCCGGGTCGTTGATGTACGCCCGGTCCGCCATGCTCACGAAATCCCGGATGACCAGCCCTTGCTCGATGCTGTACAGGTTGCGGAGATAGATATTGGGTAGACTGACGCGCGAGTGCAACGCGCCCTGCGCGACCTGCACGAGTGACGTCGGCGCGCCGAAGACGTAGCGCCGAATCTCCAACGGGGTGAAGATGTCGCGCACCGCGAAGACATGCGTGAGATTCGTCTCATCCGCGGTGACGAGCGGAGAATTGCCCTCTCCCCCGCCGAAGGCGTCGAAGGGGACCTCGTCGACTGCGGGGAACGGCGCTCCCGTGTCGTGCCGCACCATGTGGAGGAAATGGTTCTGCCGGCCCACGTCGTCCTCGGAGGTCAGAAACACCGTCCCGCCCACCTCCGCCGGCATCGTGAACGTCGCGCTGGTTGTCGCGATGAGCGGCCCGAAGCTGGTGTACCACTTCCTCCGCAGCGGCACGGTCAGGATTTCGTCCGGGCTGAAGGCGTTGTTGGCGGGCGTACGGCCCCATTTGGGCCAGCTCCGGTTCGCCACGGTCGCCTGCGTCGCTGTCGCCACGAGGGGATACCCCGGCAGCCGCACCGCGGTGGCGATCGTGCCCGTGAGCATCCCCGTGTCGAGCACCGCGACGCCTTCGCCCGGGGATTCCGAGGGCACGGTCACCGTGATCCCTCCCGCCGCGTCCAGCACGTCGCTGATCCGCGCGCCGCCTCCCCCAGGCGCCGCCGTGATGTCGACTTGCACCGGCACGCCGCCGATCACCGTGCCGTCGGACGCCCGCACGGTCGAGAGCAAGAAGGAGGGCGCCCCGGTCGGCACTTCCGGCGGGAGGCGCGCCACGCTCAACGCGGCGGGATCGCGCACCGCGATCATCACGGTCGCGGACGGCAGGGAGTCGTAGACGGCACGGACGGTGACGTCTTCCACGCTCCCGGGCGCGAGAAAGGTAGTGACGACGGTTTCGTTCGGACCCGGCATCCCAAGACCCACGCTGCCCCCACCCGGAGGATCCACGGAGAACGTCATGAGCGTGGCGGAGGGCCCGGGCACCACGTTGCCGTACTGATCCAAGACGGTCGCGCGGACCTGGGACGTGCCCGAGCGCGCGACCGCCGCGTACTGCGTGGTCAGCGCCAAGTGGTCGGCGGCTCCCACTTGGCCGGTCACCGTGATGGTGACGCAGAGGGAGGGCAGGCTCGGACCGGCGAGGCACGGCGATGGCAAGCCCGCGACGACGACGCAAAAACGGACGAGGTTGGCGCCCGGCTTGGTGGACGCGGTGACCATACCCGCCAGGGCCGCAGGCACTCCACCCGTCGCCGTACCGCTCATGACGACGGACGCGGGGCCGTTCCCCCCCGCGGGAACAGGCGCGACCACGATGGTCGCGCTGATGGGGACGTCCAGCAGGCGATTCCCGTTGCCATCCCGCACCACGACCGACACCGGCACGCTTCCCCCGGCGTCGACGACGGCGGACCCCGGCACCACCTCGATCGAGGCGGGCATCGCGCCCGGAACGACGATGGCGGGCGCGGGAATCGAATAGACCGTGCCCGAGGTATCCGTGACGAAGAGGTCCGGGAGGTACCGGGCTTCCCGAACGCTGAAATTGGGCGGCACCGCGAACGGTCCACTCGTGGCCAGGAAATTGGTCGCACTGAGGGGCGCCACGGACATCAACAGATTGGAGATACCGCCGTCCGGCGCGGTCACGACCGCCCATACGACGGCGATGCCCGCCGCACGAGGGTCGGTGATCACCAAGCGAAAGGTTGAAGTGCCGCCAGAGGCATCGAGGAACTCGTGGGCGCGGTAGCAGCCGTCGGTGGCGCTCAGGACCGAGCGCGAATCGCTGAGATACAACCACGCGCCGCAACGGCCGCGCGGCAGGCCACCCAGCGCCCGGTTCGCGTCGAGGCGGCCGAACCCGTTGAACAGATCCTGCCCCGGAACCAGCGCGGGGCACGGCCCGGCGCAGTTCACGGACGGGCACGCCTGCGTGCACGCGGGGTTGCTCAGGTCCCGAAACGTCGTCGTAATGAGGCGCCGCCGCACGGTCTCGCCGTACCAATCCGGGTTCTGCTCGACCAGGGCCGCGGCCGCGCCCGAGACCATCGGTGCGGCGACGGAGGAGCCGCCGGGCACAAAGACATATTGGCCCCCGCCGATGAGACCGGCACACGCGCGCATTCCCGTGGTGACGATGTTGGCGCTTGGACCGAGGAGGTCCAGCTCCGGTCCACCGTTCGTCAGGCCCGACCAGCAATTGCCCGCGCTCTCGCCGACGGCGATGACATCTTCTTGAATCGCCGGGTCGTAGACCCGATCGCAAGCGCCGTCGTTGCCCGAGCCCCCCACCAGCACGAGCCCCTGCCGCTCCAGCGAGTGCGTGAGCGTTCGGAGAGCGTCGAAGGCGGCCCCGGATTTCCCGTCAAATGCCCCGAAGCTCATGTTGACGATCTTGTGATAAGGCAGGCCGAGCCGATTCACGCCCGTGACGTATCCGCCCGAGATCCAGTTGAGACCATCGAGGATGTCGGAGAGGAACCCGAATCCGCCAATCTTGTTGTTCAGGACCTTCACCGGAACGAGCCGCGCGTCCCATGCCATGCCCGCGATCCCCTGGCCATTGTTGGTCACGGCTCCGGCGATCCCGGCGACCTGGGTTCCGTGGCCGCAGGGATCATCCTGATAGCAGGTGGCGCAGTCAGGGATCAATGGACCCTTGAACCCCACCAGTCTCCCGATGCCGTCCCGCAAGAGTTTCGGATTCAAGTCGGGATGCGTGTAATCAATCCCGCTGTCCACAACCGCAATAGTGACGTTCCGGTTGCTCTTGGCCCCGTAGACGGCGGGGTCGTTCCAGGCGCGGTCGATGTCGGTGAGTTTCAAGTTCTGCTGGTCGCCCAGGTACTGGGGGTCGTTCGGACCCAGGCACGTTTGCGGCGTGGCGGAACAGCCCGGAAAACAGGAGAGAGCCTCGTACACGAGATTCGGCATGACCGCCTTGATCGACGGGTTCGGTGCGAGCCGATGGATGGCGGCTTCGATCGTTTCGGTCGCAGAGAGCTTCGCTCGCGAAAGGTTCAGCGAGGGATAGAACACGAGCTCCAAGACAGCCAAAGAGGTTTGCAGTTCCAGACGCCTCGATTCGGTGAGTTCCTCGGCGAATCTGATCAGCACCTCGCCGCGTGCAGCCCGCACCGGCCTCCCCTCGAAGGTCAGCTCGACGATGTGCTTGTCGTCATCTCCATCCGCGAAGGCGGCAGCGGGCCGGAGGCAAGAACCCACCGAGGCGAGCAACAGCGCGGCGGTGACGGCGAGGCACCGCGGACCCCGGGACCGGGGGGAGGCCATGAGGACCCGATCCTACCATATATTGACGGTTGGTAAGACGGAGGAGGCCGATAGCCGACTTCTGCACCGTCACGGCATGGCGCGCTGGACGGACGGGTCCCCCGCGACATCCCGGCGATGCGCCTCCACGAGCTCCCCGATCCTGCGGGTGAGCATTCCCCGACGCGCGCGCAGGTCGGCGGCGAGTTCCGGCCGGACGCGCAGGCGCAGGAAGCCCCGCGCCTCGGCCGTGAACAGCCCGCGTTCCTCGTGGAAACGCATCGCCGCGCGGGCGGTGTACGGCCCCAGCACCGCCGCGGCCGCGGCCGCGATCCAGCCTCCCATCCAGCCCGCCGCGGCGACCAACAGCAACCACCAAGCCGGGAAAAGCAGCAGCGAGGCGAAGAGCTTGTAACTGGCGGTCGGGCCCTCCGAAGCCGTCGCGGCGATCCAGCCCGCGGCACGGTACGGAAGCCAGTGGACCAGACTGCCGAGCACCGAGGAGGGGAACCGAACCAGCACGAGCTGGGCCGCGCGCACGGTGTGCGCGAGCACAAGCCACGGGTGATAGCGGGCGGCCACCTGCCCGTCGCGCAGGCCGTGCCGCACGAGCAGCGCGTCGTACTCGCGCATCTCCCGCTCGACCTCCGCGACCAGCTCCGGCGCGCGTTCCCGCAAGCGGCGGTAGCCCGCGGAGAAGGCCCGGGCGACGCGCTGTCGCTCGGCGAGCGGCAGCGCCAGCGGCACGGCGGTCGCGGGACGGGTGTAGATGCCGGCCGCGCGCCGCAGCAGTCGCGCCTCCTCCCAGGACTCGTAGTGCGGGGCGACGCCGACGAGCGCCGTCTCGATCCGCGCGGTGAGACGGCGCACGGCCTCGGCGGGGTCGCGCCCGTGGAGCTCCCGCTCCGGCGCCGGATCGAGCGCCTCCCCCACGACGGCGAGCGCCCGGGAGCGGAAGATGTGCTTGTCGTCGAAGACGAGGCCCACCGGCACGATGCGCACGCCCAAGGGACCGAAGCGCGCCTCCGCCTCGAGGACGATCCGCGCGGCGCCTGTCTTGAGCGGGAGCAGGCGCGGTTCGTCGTGACTGACGCCCTCCGGAAAGATCACCAGGCACCCGCCGCGCCGGAGCCGCTCGTGGCAACGCGCGAACATGTCGTCGTTGGTGGCGGGCCCCGCGTCGTCCTGCCGCCGCCTGACCGGAATCGCGCCGCCGAACGCGAGAATGGGCCGGAGAAACGGGTTGCGCCAGAGCATCCCGGTGGCGAGTGGGCGCGAGGGGGCCGGCAGGAAGCCGATGATCAGCAGCGCGTCCACCAGCCCGTTGGCGTGATTCGCGACGACGACCAGCGGACCGTCCGGGGGACACCGCTCGGCGCCGTCCACCTCGACACGCCGGAAGAAGAGCCCGCCGCCGAGACGGGCCGCGGCTGCACGCAGCCGCTCCCGCACCGTCCACCGCCGACTCATGCGGGGGAGACGTGTTAGCGACGGGCGGGGAGCCCGGCCCCCGCCCAAAAAGTCTACAACCATCGAAGCGGCCCGGGTTTGGTAATAAAGCAAAAACCAA
>CAYHEI010000018.1:0-11093 GCA_964355385.1 uncultured bacterium
TGAGCACGAGCGCCGTGCGCGCACCCACCGCCCGCCCCGCGGCGATGTCGATGTCGAGCCGGTCGCCCACCACGAGGGCCTCGGCCGGCTTGACGCCGTGCTCGGCCAGCAGCGTCCGGAACATTTCCGGCGAGGGCTTGCCGATGAGGACGGACCGCCGCCCCGAGGAGGTCTCGAGCAGCCGCACGAGCGAGCCGGAGCCCGGCAGCGTCCCGCCTCGCTCGGGGTAGGTCACGTCCAGGTTGCAGGCGATCAGCGCGGCCCCGCGCCGCAGCGCGGTGTGCGCCCCGCACAGGTCCCACCACGTGAGGCTGATGTCGAAGTTCACGACCACCCCCGCGATACGCGGGGGGGCGGCGCGGAAGCGCTCCCAGTCCCGGCGCGTGTGGACGGTGACGGCGCGGAAGCCGACCGCCTCCAACTCGGTCGCCAGACCGCTGCGGCCGAAGACGTAGAAGCGCGTGCCGCGCGGGTGGCGGCGCCGCAGCCAGCGCGCCGCCGCCCACGCCGCGTTCATGAGCTCGCGCGTCGCGCACGGCACGCCCATCCGCGTGAGCTTGTGCGCGAACCCGGCGCGGCTCCTGTTTCCGTTATTCGTCACGAAGAGCACCTTCAGTCCGCGGGCGCGCAGCGCGCGGATCGCCCGCGCGACGCCCGGCAAGAGACGCGGACCGAGATACACGACGCCGTCGAGATCGAGCAGGAGAGCCTTGGTGCGTGACATGGGGATGACTGTATCACTTCGTCGAGCTTGGCGGCCTTGCTCACGAAGGAGCAAGGTACGCCCTAAAAATAGTTTAGGCGAATCCCCTTCCTCCCGAGGGAGAAACGCCGTCTGGCTTGAGGGATCGCCTGTACAAATACGGATGAATTATTTTTCGGTTAACTCATCCTGGCCCGAGATATACCGGAGCGTCATGGGGTTGTCAAGTCTTTGAAGAGCGTTCCTTCGCGGCCGAGCGGCCTGCTGGGCGGCCGGGATGTTAAGCGCGGCGAGTCACGCCCCTTGCATAAGTCTTGCCAACGTCCCTCACGATCCGTTCTTGATCCACTTGTGCTTGGGATCGTCGCGCGCGCGCAGCTTTCGTTCCTTGAACGCGGCCAGGACCCAGAAATAATAGAGGTCGTACCCGGGCGCGGCGACGACCGGATGGAAGCCGCGGGGGAGCGTGACGACGTCGCCGTCGCCGACGACGAACACCTGGTCGTAGCCGTCGGCGGTGTACACGCGTTGCAATCCGAAGCCCTGGACGGGGCGGAGTCTGTAGTAATACAGCTCCTCGAGCTTTCCCTCTTCCGGGGGATTGTCCACGTCGTGCTTGTGCGGGGGCGCGCTGGACCAGTTGCCGGGGGGGTTGAAGGTCTCCCCGAAGATCAGGCTCTTGGCCTCGAGGTTCTCCACGCCGACGTCGTGCACCTCCCGGTACCAGTTGCCCTTGCCGACCTTCCGCACCCCCACGTCCTTGGGGCGGATCACCCGCGGCGCTCCCCCCGCGCCGGCCGGAGCTGTGCAGATGGCGGCGTGGAGGTCGGTGACGGCCTCGATGACATAGCGGGTGTGAGGGGGAATGTACAGGGCGGAGGCTTTGCCGCCGAACACGTCGTCCCGGTCCCCGACCTTCTTGAAGTCGAACCCCTCCCCGCTCGCCGAACACGATCCGCCGAAGAGGTGGAAGACCATCTCCTCGTCCTTGGTGCCGTCCCGCAGGGCTTCGCCCTTCTTCAAGTTCACCAGGCCGAAATCCAGCAGGGAGAGGTCCTGCCGCTTGCGCTTGACGATCCAGCGCAGGCCGCTGCCTTCCTTGGGCCGCAGGTGGGTGGCCACGGGACTAGAATACCTCCGGATTGACGCACGCGGGGGGGCGGTGCCCCGCCAGGACGGCGAGCACGTTGTCCACCGCGATGTGGGCCATCCTGGTGCGCGTCGCCAGCGTGGCGCTGCCCAGATGAGGCGCCAGGACCGCCGACTCCACGGTCTCCAGCCCCGCGGCCAGCGCGGGCTCCCGCTCGTACACGTCCAGTCCCGCCCCGGCGAGTAGCGGCTCGCGAAGCGCCGCGACCAGATCCTCCTCCTTCACGATCGGCCCCCGCGAGGTGTTGATCAGGTAGCCTGTCCGCTTCATCGCCCGGAACTCCCGCAGCGCGAACCGGTGCCGGGTTTCCTCGGTCAGCGGCGCATGAATGGACAGGATGTCCGAGCGCGCCAGCAAGTCGTCGAACCCGACGAACGCCGCGTTCAGCTCCCGCTCCAGCCCGGAGTCCAGCCGCCGCCGCTGGTGGTACAGCACCGGCATCTCGAATCCGCGCGCGCGGCGCGCGACGGCCTGGCCGATCCGCCCGCAGCCATAGAGGCCGAGCGTGGCCCCGGTGACCTCGCCGCCCGGCATGTAGAGCGGCGACCAGCCGGGAAACGCCCGGCGCCGCATCACGCGGTCGCCCTCGCTCACTCGGCGCACCACGTCGAGGATCAGCGCCCACGTCAGGTCCGCGGTGGCGTCCGTCAGCACGCCCGGCGTGTTGGTCACGGGCAGCTTGCGGGCGGTCGCGGCGGCGACATCCACGTTGTTGTACCCGACCGCGTAATTCGCGACGACCTTGAGCCCGGGCCCCGCGGCGTCCATGACCGCGCCGTCCACTGCGTCCGTGAGCAGGCACAGCAGCGCGTCCGCCCCCCGCACGCGGTCGAGGAGTTCCGCGCGGGTGAGCGGCCGGTCGGCCTCGTTGAGGTCGAGGGCGCACGCCGCCCGCAGGCGGTCCAGCGCGGGCTCCGGCAGGCGGCGGGTGACGAGCGCGCGGGGGGGCATGGCCCGAATCATACGATACAATACTCACAGACGTGGCCCGCCTGCACATCCGCAATTTCTGCATCATCGCCCACGTGGATCACGGCAAGTCGACCCTCGCCGACCGCCTCCTGGAGGCGACCGGCACGGTCGCGCCGCGGGCCATGCGGGAGCAGGTGCTCGACCGGATGGATCTGGAGCGGGAGCGCGGCATCACGATCAAGGCGAAGGCCGTGCGCCTCTCCTACCTGAGCGAGGCGGGGGAAACCTTCCAGCTCAACCTCATCGACACTCCCGGCCACGTGGACTTCTCGTACGAGGTCTCGCGCAGCCTGGCGGCGTGCGAGGGCGCCCTCTTGGTCGTGGACGCCGCGCAGGGCGTGGAGGCCCAAACGGTCGCCAACGCCACGCTCGCGAAGGCGCAGGGGCTCACGCTCATCCCCGTGCTGAACAAGATCGACCTGCCCACGGCCGACCGGGAGCGGACCCGACGGCAGATCGCGGAGTTGCTGCAGATCCCCGTCCCGTCTCCCATGGAGGAAGTGTCGGCCAAGGAAGGGCAGGGCGTGAAGCACGTCCTGGAGCGCATCGTGGCGGACATCCCGCCGCCGGAGGGGGACCCCGAAGCGCCGCTGCGGGCCCTGACCACCGACGCCGCCTACGACTCCTACCGCGGCGTGATCGTCACGGTCCGGCTGATGGATGGGACGCTCAAGGCCGGACAGCGCATCGCCTTCGTGACGTCCGGGGAGGAGTTCGAGGTGCTGGAAGTCGGGGTGTTCGCGCCCGCCATGACGAGGATCGAGGCGCTCACCGCCGGCGAGGTCGGCTACGTCGTCGCGAACATCCGCACCGTGACGTCCGCCCCGGTCGGAGACACGGTCACCCACGCGAACCGGCGCGCCGCCGTGCTGCCGGGCTACCGCCCGGTGAAGCCCATGGTGTTCTGCTCCCTCTACACCGTGGAAGGGGAGGAGTACGTCCTGCTCCGCGACGCGCTCGGCAAGCTCAAGCTGAACGACGCCGCGCTTTCCTTCCTCCCCGAGACCTCCGCCGCGCTGGGGTTCGGCTTCCGCTGCGGTTTCCTCGGGCTCCTGCACATGGAGATCGTGCAAGAGCGCCTCGAGCGCGAGTACGACCTGACGCTCGTCGCCACCGCGCCGTCGGTCGCCTACCAGGTGATGATGAAGGACGGCGCGATCGCGGACATCGCCCACCCCGCCGCGTGGCCCGCGCCCGGGGAGATCGCGGCCACCGACGAGCCGTACGTGAAGGCCGTCATCCTGTGCCCCAAGGAGACGCTCGGCGGGATCATGGACCTCTGCAAGGCGCGGCGCGGGATCTACAAGGGCCTGGAGTACCTCGACCCCACCCGCGCGATCCTGACCTGGGAACTGCCCTTGGCCGAGATCCTGCTCGAGTTCCACGACCAGCTGAAATCGGTCTCGCAGGGTTACGCGTCGCTCGACTACGAGCCCATCGGTTTCCGGGCGGCGGACCTGGTCAAGCTCGACGTGCTGCTGAACGGTGAGAAGGTCGAGGCCCTCTCGGCGATCGTCCCCAAGGACCAGTCCTACCACAAGGGGCTCGCGATCGTGGAGAAGCTCAAGAGCCTCATTCCCCGGCAGATGTTCGAGGTGGCGGTGCAGGCCGCCGTCGGCTCGCGCGTCATCGCGCGCGAGACGGTCCCGGCGATGCGGAAGAACGTCCTCGCGAAATGCTACGGTGGAGACGTCTCGCGCAAACGCAAGCTGCTCGAAAAACAGAAGGAGGGCAAGAAGCGCATGAAGAACGTCGGCCGCGTGTCTATTCCCCAGGAAGCGTTCCTGGCCGTGCTGAAGATCTAACATGCTGGACAATATTAACGAAATCCTCCTGACGGCGACGATCGTCCTCGGCGTCCTGGCCATCGCGCTGCGCCTCCTGCTGCGCGCGAACCGGATCGAGTGGCTCAAGCGCCTGCTCGCCTGGCTGCTCGAGTACGTGGACGTCGGCCTCTCCGCCCTCGTGATCGCGCTCGTGATCCGCTCGTTCGTGATCGAACCGTTCAAGATCCCGTCGTCGTCCATGGAGGACACCCTCCTGATCGGCGACCACCTGTTCGTGAACCGGTTCCTCTACGGCCTGCGCATCCCGCCGATCAAGTCCCGGCCCCTGGCGCTGCGACAGCCCAAACGCGGGGACATCATCGTGTTCATCCCGCCGCACCAGCGGGACAAGGACTTCATCAAGCGCGTCGTCGGGATCCCGGGTGACACGGTGGAGATCCGCGCGCAGCAGGTCTGGGTCAACGGCCAGCTCCAGACGGAGCCGTTCGTCGTGCACAAGGACGCCGCCTCCAGCCTGCGCCGGCTGACGTCGCCGCGGGACAACATGCCCAAGATCGTCGTCCCGCCGGGCAAGTACTTCATGATGGGGGACAACCGCGACCGCAGCGAGGACTCCCGGTACTGGGGGTTCGCCTCCCTCTCCGACATCAAGGGCAAGGCGTCCATCATCTACTGGTCCTGGGACCCCGATCCCGCCGTGCCGCTGTACGACTTGATCCACAAGGTCCGTTGGCGCCGTTTGGCGAAGCTGGTGGGGTGACCGTGCCGCAGGGTCTGTACGTCCATGTGCCCTTCTGCGCGATCAAGTGCGCGTACTGCGATTTATTCTCCGTCACGGGCAGCCCGGACGACGTGCGCGCGCGGTACGTGGACACCCTCGCCGCCGAGATCGGAGTGCGGGGGACGGGGGAGCCCGCGGACACCATCTTCTTCGGCGGCGGCACGCCCTCGCTCCTGGAGCCCGCGCAGGTGGGCCGGATTCTGGACGCGCTGCGCGCCGCGTTCGCGCTCGATCCGGCTGCGGAGATCACCATGGAAGCTAACCCGGAAACCGTCGATGAAACCCGGCTGCGCGGCTTCCGGGCTGCCGGGGTCAACCGGATCAGCTTCGGCGTCCAGAGCCTCGATCCGGCGCTCCTCAAGGCGCTCGGCCGCATCCACTCCGCCGACCGCGCGCGCGCGGCGGTGCGGGAGGCGCGCGCCGCGGGCTTCGACGACCTGAGCGCCGACCTCATGTTCGGCCTCCCCGGGCAGGACGTCGCCGGCTGGAAGCGCGACCTGACCGAGGTCCTGTCCTGGCCGCTCACGCACCTTTCCTGCTACGAGCTGACCATCGAGGGGGACACGGCGTTCGGCCAGCACCCGCCCGCGCTGCCGGACGAGGACGCGGTCCTGGCCCAGTGGGACACGGTCTTGGACGAAACGGCGCGCGCGGGATTCAATCAGTACGAGGTCTCGAACTACGCCCGCCCCGGCAAGGAATGCCGCCACAACCTGAAATACTGGCGCGACGAAGACTGGTTCGGGTTCGGCGCGAGCGCCTGGGAGGCTCAGGGCGGCGTGCGCCGGGGCAACCCCCGCAGCCTGGCAAAGTACTTCGCGGGCCGTGAAGCGGGTTTCCCGCCCGCCGAAACCGATTCACTGCCGGAATCAGGTCGCATGGCCGAAACGCTCGTGCTCGGGCTGCGCCTGCGCGCCGGCGTGGACGAGGGCGAGTACGCCGCGCGCTACGGCGCGGACGCGCTCGCTCGCTACCTTCCCGCCCTCGCCCCCCACGAGGCCGCGGGCCGCGTGGAACGGGCGGAAGGCCGTCTGCGCCTCACCCCCCCCGGCCTCCTCGTCGCCAACGACGTCTGGGGGGACATCTATGAGGCGTCAAACTCGTGAAGCGCACGCTGGGATGGACGCACGTCGTAGCCTTTGTTCCGGGTATCATCGCTGGAATTGCAGCGGCCCAGATCAAGTTTGTTCCCAAGCAAACCTCCACCGTCTGTGTCGTCCGACTCTTCGGCGAAAAAGATCGGATCTATCATCGAGAAGATTGCACGGAGCTCCTCCGCCCACTCCTAATCGGGGGTCGTTTAGGAATGGATCCCATCGTCAAGATGCCGCTCCGCGAAGCCGTTGATCAGAAATACAAGCCTCCCGAGGTGCATCCAGAATCTTGGTATCGGAAGCTTATCGGCATCGCACCTCAATGAGGGCTCTCTGAATTCGGATTGACGGCGAGGCGATCCGGATCATCAGCGCGCGCCAGGCGACTCCGAGTGAACGCCGGACAGGCTCGCGCCCGTCAATTCGCTGAAAGAGCGTAGTGGACAAAATAGAAATGTAATTCTATAATGTCCCAATGCGCCACAGAGAGCTCGCCGCCACGGTCCGGTCGCTGCTGAGGGACTTCCCCACAGTGGCCCTCCTCGGGTCCCGGCAATCCGGCAAGACGACTCTGGCCCGGACGCTCGGGAGCAACTACTACGACCTGGAGGATGAGGGCGAGCGCACCCGGCTGGACGCCGAATGGCCCGACATGGAACGGTCCCACGGCCTCGTGATCCTCGACGAGGCGCAAACCCATCCGCCGCTCTTCCCCCGGCTCCGGGGCGCCATCGACCGGGATCGCCGCCGGAACGGGCGCTTCCTCCTCCTCGGCTCCGTCTCGCCGACCCTGATGCGCAGCGTCTCGGAATCGCTCGCGGGCCGGCTGGCGGTTACGGAGCTGTCGCCGTTCCTGTTATCCGAGCTGCCCGCTTCTTCCCGCGAGCGGCTCTGGACGGTGGGGGGGTATCCGGACGGCGGCGTGCTGGGCGGCAAGGCCTATCCCCGCTGGCAAGAAGAGTACCTTCGGCTCCTCGTCCAGCGCGACCTGCCCGATTGGGGGCTGACCTCAAGGCCGAACGTGACGGCGCGACTTCTGAAGATGCTGGCCGCCATCCACGCCCAGGTCTGGAACGCGTCCGAGCTCGGGCGCAGCCTGGGCCTGACCTACCACACCGTGAACGGATACCTCGACTTTCTGGAGGGCGCGTACCTCATTCGCCGGCTTCCGGCGTTTCACTCCAACATCCGCAAGCGGCTCGTGAAGAGCCCCAAGGTCTACTGGCGCGACAGCGGCCTGCTGCACTCGCTGCTCGGCTGGTCTCCCGCCGGCAGGTTGCTCGACCAGCCCTGGGTAGGCGCGAGCTGGGAGGGCTTCGTCATCGAACAGGCGCTTGGCAGTCTGCAAGCCCGCGGCCGTTCGTTCGAAGCGTTCTTCCTGCGATCGCAGAAGGGCGAGGAGATCGATCTCATCCTCGAGTACGCCCGGGAGCGCTGGGCAATCGAGATCAAGCTGACGGCGAGTCCGTCCCCGGCGGAACTTGAGCGGCTTGATCGCACGGCCGCTTTGATCGGAGCCAGCCGGCGGATCCTCGTGAGCAGGAAGGCGGGCCTCCACGGCGGACGAGGCCGCTATCTTGTGGATCTCCCCGGCTTGCTCTCGCTCTTGGCCTAAAAGGAGGACAATGGAGGCGTGAGGCCCGCCTTGCTCCTCCCACTGATCGCCTTCATGACCCTGGGGAGCGGCGCGACCGCGGGCGAGGTCGTCAACCCGTGGCTCTCCTGGCTGGAGCGGTCGGAGGCGATCCTGGAGCGCACCGACGGGTACACGGTCACCTTCCACAAGAAAGAGCGCGTCAGCGACAAGCTGTTCACCGACGACACGATGCGGCTCAAGTTCATGAAACCCTTCAACATCTACCTCGAGTGGGTGAATGCGAAGGGCACGGGCGGGGAAGCGATCTACGTGGACGGCTGGAACCGCAACCGGGTGCGCGTCCATCCCGGCGGCTTTTGGGGGCTGCTGAAATTCAACCTCGCCACCGACAGCCGCTGGCTGAAGCGGCAGAACCGCCACCCCATTACCGACCTCGGGTTGCGGCACCTCGTCGGGCTCATCGGTGAGAACGTGCGCCGGGGACTGGCCGTCGGCGAGTTCGCGTCGGTCGATCACGGGGAAGTCGTGATGTTCGGCCGGCGCGCCCTCGTGCTCGAGGGCGTCCTGCCCCCGGAGCTCACGAAGGGCTACTACTGCCGGCGGGCCCTCGTCCACGTGGACGCGGAATCGGGGCTGCTCATGAACATCCGCATCTACGACTGGACCGACCGGCTCGTGGAAGAGTACGGCTACGAGGATTTCAAGCCGGATCTCACGCTCACCACCGCCGATTTCAGCCCCGAGAACCCCCGCTACCGCTTCTGAGCGCGCGGCCCCTTGCCGACCCGGGCGGGCGGATGCTATCATTTCCTCGCTTGTAACGACGCACGCTCGCCGCAACACAACACGGGTTTCGCGGGTCCCCGGCAACGGGGTCGAGATCCGGCGGGGGCGGAAGACCAACCCGGGAGGAATGTCCGCATGACCACCGTGAGCATGAAGCAGCTGCTCGAGGCCGGAATGCACTTCGGCCATCAAGTCCACCGCTGGCATCCCAAGATGAAGAAGTACATCTTCGGGACCCGCAACGGCATCCACATCATCGATCTCCAGAAGACGCTCAAGCTCCTGCGCGACGCCTATCAGGTCGTGCAAAGCACCGTGGCGAACGGCGGCATCGTCCTCTTCGTCGGGACCAAGAAGCAGGCGCAGCAGGTCGTCCTCGAGGAAGTCGAGCGCTGCAAGATGTTCTCGGTCACGAACCGCTGGGTCGGCGGCACGCTCACCAACTTCGTGACGATCCGGAAGAACCTCGCCAAGCTCCACGACTACGAGCAGATGGAAACCGACGGGCTCTTCCACCAGCTCCCGCGCAAGGAGGTCGCCTCGCTGCGCCGCCGCTGGGAGAAGCTGAAGGAGTCCTTCTCGGGCATCCGCGACCTGACGCGCGTCCCGGGCCTCATCTTCCTTATCGACCTCAAGAAGGAGCACATCGCGGTGCACGAGGCGAAGCGCCTCGGCGTGCCGACGGTCGGCATCACCGACACGAACTGCGATCCGGCGGACGTCACGTACGCGATCCCGGGGAACGACGACGCGATCCGCTCGATCAAGCTCGTGACGGGCTTCATGGCGGACGCGGTCCTCGAGGGCCTCGCGGAATGGGCGACGAAGGGCGGCAAGCCGCCGATCGAGGCCGCCGCCGCGGCGGCCGCCAAGGCGAGCGAAGCCGAGCTGGCGGAGCAGGTGGCCGCGGCGGCCCGCGCGCTCAAGATCGAAGCCGAGGAGGAAGGCGCCGAGGAGGATCTGCGCCTCTTCGAACAGGCGATCAAGGGCGAATTCCGCGGGGAGGGCAGCAAGGAAGAGGTCGTCGAACCGGTCGCCACGGCCGCCCCCGAAGGTGAGATCGTGCCGGTCGAGGAACCCCCGGCCGCGAAGCCCGCGGCGGCGGCTTGAGCCCCACCGTGGCGGCGTCGCTCGAGGCGGTCAAGAAGCTGCGGGAGGCCACGTCCGCCGGGATCATGGAGTGCCGCAAGGCGCTTGAGGAGGCCGGTGGCGACCACGACAAGGCCATCGCCCTCCTGCATGAGCGCGGCGCCGCAGCCGCCCTGGCGAAGGAGGGCCGCCGCGCGGAGGAAGGCGCGATCATGGCCTACGTCCATCACGGCGGCAAGCTGGGCGCCCTCGTCGAGGTCAACTGCGAGACCGACTTCGTGGCGCGCAACGAGGAGTTCATCGCGCTCGCCAGGGAGCTCGCCATGCAGGTCGCGGCCACGAGCCCGAAGTTCCTCGCGAAGGAGGACGTGCCGGAGGACTACCTCGCGGCGCAGCGCAAGGAGTTCGCGGTGCAGGCCGCCACGGTGGGCAAGCCCGTCGAGCCGTTCGTCGCCGAGCGAGTGGAACAACACTTGGCGACCGTCTGCCTCCTCGAACAACCGTACATCCGCGACGCGTCCCTCACGGTGTCCCAGCTCGTCACCGACAAGGTGGCGAAATTCAAGGAGCGCATTCGCGTGAAGCGCTTCGTGGTCTACAAACTTGGCCAGGCCGAAGACGCGGCCGGGTGAGACGCGTCCCCGCTACCGGCGGGTGATGCTCAAGCTCTCCGGCGAGGCGCTCGCCGGAGGCGAGCACGGGTACGGGATCGCGGCGCCCGTCCTCAAACGTATCGCGGGCGAGATTGCCCGGGTCCACCGCGCCGGCACCGACGTCGGCGTCGTCATCGGCGGCGGCAACATCTTCCGGGGCGCCACGGGCGGGGGCATCGATCGGGTCGCGGCCGACTACATGGGCATGCTCGCCACGGTCATCAACGCCGTCGCCCTGCGGGACGCGATCGAGAAGGCCGGCGTGCCGACCCGGGTCATGACCGCGATCGAGATGGCCAAGGTGGCGGAGCCCTACATCCGCCTGCGCGCGATGCGACATCTCGAGAAGCGCCGCGTGGTCATCTTCGCGGGCGGCACGGGCAACCCCTATTTCTCCACCGACACCGCGGCCGCGCTGCGCGCCACCGAGATCGGGGCGGACGTCATGCTCAAGGCCACCAAGGTGGACGGCGTGTACGAC
>CAYHEI010000018.1:11103-16719 GCA_964355385.1 uncultured bacterium
GTACGACCGCGACCCCCACCAAGACCGGCGGGCCAAGCGCTTCACGCGCCTCACGTATCATGACGCCCTGACGCGCGGCCTCAAAGTGATGGACCTGACTGCCTTCGCGATGTGCCAGGAAAACCACCTGCCCATCGTCGTCTTCGACCTCACGGTACCGGGCAACATCGTGCGCGCGGCGCGCGGCGAACCGATCGGCACCGTCGTCGCGGAGCGCTGAACGTGGCCGGCGGCGACGCGATCGTCCACGAGGGCGAGGAGAAGATGAAGAAGACCCTCGGGGTCACCCACCAGGAGCTCTCCGGCCTGCGCACCGGCCGCGCGGCGGCGGGGCTCGTCGAGAACATCAAGGCGGATTACTACGGCACGATGACGCCGCTCAAGCAGCTCGCGGCCATCGGCGTCCCGGACGCCAAGACGCTCGAGATTCGCCCCTGGGACAAGAACGCCTTCGCGCCGATCGAGAAGGCCATTGCCGCCTCCGACCTCAAGCTCACGCCGCAACGCCAGGGCGACCTGATCCGGCTCAACATCCCGCCGCTCACGCAGGAACGCCGGCTGGAGATGACCAAGATCGCCAAACGGATCGCGGAGGAGGGGCGCGTCGCGGTCCGCAACGTTCGCCAGGAAACCAACAGCAAGCTCAAGGCGGCGAAGGAAGCGAAAGCACTCTCGGAAGACGACCTGCGCAAGTACACCCAGGCGGTTCAAAAGCTCACCGACCAGCACATCGCCAAGATCGACGAGTCCCTTGCCCACAAAGAACGGGAAATCGTCACCATCTGACCTCGATCCCACGCGGCTGCCGCAGCACGTGGCGATCATCATGGACGGCAACGGCCGGTGGGCCCGTGCCCGCAACCTGCCCCGTCTCGCCGGCCATCGCGCGGGCGTCCGCTCGGTCCGCGAGGCCGTGCGCACCTGCGCCGAGCTCGGGATCAAGGCCCTGACGCTCTACGCGTTCTCCGCGGACAACTGGAAGCGGCCGCCGGAGGAGGTCGGGGCGCTCATGCGCCTGCTGGTGCGCTTCCTGCGCCTGGAGCTGCCCGAATTGAACGAGCAGCAGATCCAGCTTCGTACCATCGGACACGTGGAGCGCCTGCCCGCCTCGGCGCGCGCGTGGCTCCGGCGGGTGATGCGGGAGACCGCGCGCCACAAGGGGCTGGTCCTCACCCTCGCCCTCAACTACAGCGCGCGGCAGGAGATCCTGGACGCCGCTCGCCGGATGGCCCTGGAGTGGCGGCGGCTCAACGGGCGGGCCCGGGCCCCGTCGCACCGGGACGACTTCCGCCGCTACCTTTCCACCGCCGGGCTCCCGGACCCGGACCTCGTGATCCGGACCAGCGGGGAGATGCGGCTCTCGGACTTCCTCCTCTGGCAGGCCGCCTACGCCGAGCTGTGGTTCACGCCGGTGTTGTGGCCGGACTTCCGGAAGCGGCATCTCGTCGAGGCGCTGCGCGTGTACCAGCGCCGTCAGCGGCGGTTCGGAGCGGTTGCAGCCACCTAGTTCATGAACAACCTGCTGCTGAGGTTGCTGACCGCGGCGGTGGTCGTTCCCCTCGTCCTGCTCGCGGTGTTTCGCGGCCCCGCTCGGCTCTTCGCGGCCGTCATCACCGTCCTCGCGCTGTTCGGCTTGCACGAGCTGTTCCGGATGCTGGAACGGCGACGGCACCGGCCGTTCGCCGCGTTCGGGTTCATCGGTCTCGTCCTCGTCTCGCTCTCCGCCTGGGCCGATCCGCCCGCATTTCCGGGTTCGGCGTTCCTGCTCCAGCCCATCGTACTCCTGGCCGTTCTGGTCGCCGGTCTCGCGGTCGCGCAGGCCGCCCGCGGCCAGCGCGACACCAGCGTGACCGACGTGGCGCTGACCTTGTACGCCGTCCTCTACGTGGGCTGGCTGTCGGGCTTCGCCATCCGCCTCCGCGACCTGCCGGAGGGCCCGCGCTGGATCTTCCTCCTGTTGGCCTTGACCTGGGTCTTCGACGCGGGCGCCTACGCCTGGGGCCGCGCGCTCGGGCGGACGAAGATGTGGCCGGCCGTCTCGCCGGGAAAGACCTGGGAAGGTTATTGGGGCGGCACGGCCACCGCCCTCCTCGCGCTCTCGACGGTCCAACATGCGCCGGAATGGGTCACGGGCTTCCCCGATCTCCTTCCCACCATCCTGGGCACCGGTCCGCTCTTGCTCCTCGTCTTCGCGGGCTGTGCCGTCGCCCAATTCGGCGATCTCGTGGAGTCGATGATCAAGCGCGCCATGGGCGTGAAGGATTCCGGCGTTGTGATTCCCGGCCACGGCGGCTTCCTCGACAAGCTCGACAGCTTCCTCTTCACCGCGCCGTACCTGTACCTCGCCGCCCTCCTCCTCGGCGCGGGACCAGCGTGATCGAGAAGACGGCTGCGTTCGGCCTCCCGAACTGCTACCGCATCGGCAACGGCGGCGCCGTGGTCACCGTGACGACGGACGCGGGTCCCCGAATCCTGGCCTACGCGCTGCAGGGCGGCGTGAACGTGCTGGGGGAGTGGCCGGATTTGAAGTCACCGACGCCGCATGGAGAAGACTGGCGGCTGCGCGGGGGGCACCGGCTGTGGGCGGCGCCCGAGTCCCCGGACATCACGTACGCCCCCGACAACGGGCCGGTCGAGGCGCGACCGGAGACGCCGAACCGCCTCAAGCTCGTCCAGTCGGTGGACCAGGCGGGCTTGCAGAAGGCGATCACCGTCACGCTGGACGACGAGGGGAGCGGCGTGACGCTGCAGCACCGGATCACGAACAAGCGGAAGGAACCGATCCGGCTCGCCCCGTGGGCGCTGACCGTGATGCGCGGGGGCGGGACCGCGATCATCCCCCAGGAGCCCTACAAGTCCCACGACGACTACTTCCTCCCGGCCCGGCCGGTGATCCTGTGGCACTATACCGATCCCGCCGATCCGCGCATCGGCTGGGGTCCGCGTTTCATCCGTTTCCGCTCCGATCCCACCCGCAAGGATCCGACGAAGCTCGGGGTCGGCAACAAGCAGGGCTGGGCGGCGTACGCGGTGGAAGGACTGCTGTTCGTGAAGCGTTTCCCCTTCAAGGACGGCGCGCCATACCCCGACGACGGCTCGTCGTGCGAGTTCTACACCGCCGGCGCGTTCATGGAAGTCGAGACGCTGGGACCGCTCGTGACGCTCGCCCCGGGCGAAGCGGCGGAGCACGCCGAGCGCTGGGGGCTCTTCCCGGGCGCCGACCCCGGCGGCGACGACGCCACCGCGGCCGCGCTCGCGCCGTTGCTGGATCAGGTCGGGCCGCCGCCCGATCGTGTAGCATAGATCACATCGCGGGAGGGGCGTCGAAAGGGAGTCTTATGCTCACGAAACGGCCGGTCGCGGAATTCGCCGACCGGGGATCCTTGTCGCGCGCGGCGGTCGTCGCCGTGCTGCTCGCCCTTGCCGCCGCCGGCACCGCGGGGGCCGCCAGCTTCTGCGCGACCGACGCCTGGGACACCGGCAACGTCGGCCCCGGCTACCTCTTCCCGAACTGGAGCAAGGCCGAGGTGTCGGAGTTCGAGGTCCTGCTGTGCATCGGATGCGCAGGTACCACCGAGAGCCTGCGCGGGCTCACCATCGTCAACTTCGCGGGCGGCGCGCCCGGGAACCTGTCCACGGTCTACTGGCGCGCGAACTGCGGCGCGACGGATTCGGGATTCGTGGCCATGACCTACGCGGGGATGTTCGTCGAGGATTCCGGCACGTACCCCGCGTGGACGTGGGGCGGCGCCAATGCCACGGACTTCTCGCTTTGCCCGGACTCGTGCGGCGGGACTTGCGGCGCGTCCTACACACTGCACGTGTACGCCGATCTCTCGCCCTGCCCCGTGCCCCTCGACAAGGTGACGCTCGGGTTCCCCATCAACAGCATGAGCAACACGTACTGGTGGGGCTCGATCGCCGACAACAACGACTGCGTGGTCCCGTGGTTCGACATGGCGGGGCCGCAGCACACCATCGTCTACGCCTACAAGGAGGGGCCGGACTACGCCGCGCCCGGAGACACGATCACGTACACGATCACCTACGGCCTACCGGGGACGACGCTCTGGGACGTCCAGATCACCGACACGCTGCCGCCCTACACGCACTACGTCTCCGGGTCCGCGGTCCCCCCGCCCGATGCGGGGTTCGATCCCGACCCGGGTCCGCCGACGCGGCTCCGCTGGACCCGGCCCGCTGGCCTCATCGCGGGGGGGCCCACCGCGCAGGTGACCTACGACCTCTCGGTCGATTGGGGGAACGGCGAATCCTTCGAGCCCGGCTCCGGGGACGTGGCGGCGCCGGAACGGCAACGGCTCGATAACCTCGCGCACGCGGCCTTCAACGGCATCGGCGGGTGCGCGCAGATCTCCGTCGTCACGCCTCCCGTGACCACGGTGGTCCGGCGGTTCCTGTTCTGGCAGGTGGGCGACAACGACGTGCTGTTTTCCCAGACGTACGGCCAGTCCCCCGACGAGATCACGTACGAGGTGTACATCCGGAATATGTCCACCACAAAGACCTGGTGGGACGTCCGGCTTTGGGAGTCCGTCCCGTCGGAAGTCTCGGTCTGGTCCGCTCCCGCACTGGGGTTCGAGGACGCCTGCGTCGGCTGGACGATGACGCCCACGGGCTGCGCCCCCGCTTCCCCGGGTTGGAGCGCCTCCGGCGGCTCGACCATGCTCACCTGGACGCTCGACATGCCGCCCGCGATGACGCTGTCCCTGCGCTGGAAGGCCTGGGTCACCGCGATCGCCCCTCCCGGCGCGACCGCGATCTCGACGGCGTCGGTGCTGGCCCTGGGCCGCTCCCGGATCTTCAACGGCACCGGCTCTTCCGTCGTCACCCGGAACTTCACCCAGCAAGTTCCGATCATCCTCCCCACGACCTACGTGAGCTACGTCGCCTACGCCGGCGGGAGCCCGACCGGCAAGGCCTGCCGGGGGTTCATCATGCCGTTCTTTCCGCTCAACAAGAAGGCGCAGTTCGAGTTGCGCGGGATCGAGTACCAGGGCGCCGGCTGGAGCACCAACGGGGGTGTCAGCGACTCGATCGGCTGCCTGATCGGCGACTGCCTCGGCGGCTTTCCCGGAAGCGCGGGCTGCACGCTCGGCTCGGGCGCCATCCCCGGCGGAGGGTTCCCCGGCTGCAAGGTCGAGCGCGCTCCCGCCAAGTACGATCCCGTCTTCTGGGAGAGCAACTGCCCGACCTTCCCGTTCGAGAGCATCTACAAGATCACGGGCAACGCCCCGGTCCTCTGGCAGCTCCTGACCTACATGACCGTCCCCGGGGATGACTACCATACCTACGCCCCGGCGATCACGCGGACCTATCTCGGAATGACCCACTACCTGTGGCGCGCGCAGGACAACGTCGATCCGCTGGCCGCCGGATACGGCACGTCGCTCACGCTCATCAACACCGGGGCCGATCCGAACGGGAACTACGTCCCCAGCCAGCCCACGACCGTCCACCTCTTCAAGTGGAACGGCGCGACGCTGACCTGGGACTACATGCGGACCCGGGAGATCGACGGGGAGAGCGCCGCCTACGACCTCGGCACCAACACGCCCGACGACGGGCCCTGGCGGACCATCTCCTCGGACACCCAGC
>CAYHEI010000019.1:0-15305 GCA_964355385.1 uncultured bacterium
TTGTTGACGTGGCCCAGGAACCGGTCGGTGTCGTAGATGGTCGCGAGTTCCAGGAGCTCCCGGTACGAGTCCGCCGCGAGCCCGCCCTTCGCGGCGGTCTTGAAGCGGTTCTTGTCCTTGGCGTGGACCGCGGTGAACCCCGCGAAGGAGTCGAAGCCGTAGATGCGCCGCATGAGGTTGGCGGGCTCCAGCACCGCGCTGAAGTGCGCCCAGGACATGAGGCCGAACCCGCGGTTCACGCCGCACTCGACGATGGACCCCTTCACCGGCTGCGCACGCTTGAAGAGCTCGTAGAGCGCCAGGAAGCGCGTGACGGTCTTGCGGCGGGCGTACTTGGGGAACTGCTCCAGCCGCGTTTCGAGGGGGTCGCGGTTTTTCGCGAAGACCCGTGCGACTTTCTTGCCCGCGACCGCCTCGGCCCGCGTCTTCAGGGGTTTCAAGGAAGAACCACCGGCAAACCGAGGAGGCGGCGCACGGTCATCCAGATGATGGCGAGGTCGGTGGCGAGCGACCGGCGCCGCACGTACTCCAGGCACAGGCGCAGCTTCTCCGGCCGGATCAGGTCGATGTAGGCCTGATCGGGGTCGGCGTGGCCCGCCAGGATCTCCCCTTCATTATGAAAGCGGATGGACGCCCAGTCCGTGATTCCGGGCTGAACCGTCAGGATGGCCCGTTCCTCATCCGTGTATTTTGCCACATCGTGGGCGATCTGGGGTCGGGGTCCCACCAGGCTCATGCTCCCGCCGAGGACGTTGAAGAACTGCGGCAATTCGTCCAGTTTCGTCCGGCGGAGGATACGGCCGATTCGCGTGATGCGCGGGTCGTCGTCGGGCGACGACGACCCCCCGATCCGGTCCGCGTTCACCACCATCGTGCGGAACTTGAGCATGCGGAAGGTCCCACCCCCCCGCCCGACCCGGGGAGCGGGGTAGAGCACCGGACCCGGCGAGCCGAGCTTGATCGCCAGCGACACCACCGCCAGCAGGGGGGAAGCCAGGAGGAGCACCCCCCCCGCCACGATCACATCCAGCAGCCGCTTCATCGGCGGCGGCGGTCCCCGCGCGCCAGCCGGGCCATCACCTGGCCCGCTCCCAGCAGGCTGCCGAGGCCGTAGGCGAGGTGCAGGGACAGAAAGAGCCCGGGCAGCACGACCGCCAGCGCCCAGTCCCGGGCGCGCGCGGCGGCATGACACGAGGCGGCCAGGGCGCCCGCCGCGTACAGGGAGAGAACCCCGGCGAGCAGCCAGCCCGCGGGCGCCCACACGCCGGAAGCGGCCGCCAGCCCCCCGAGGCCGAGCACGAACGCCATCGGCACCAGATGGCGCCACGACACCGGGATGATGCGGCTGTAGAGGAGCGGCAGGATCACCCACCGGCCGTTGCGGATGTTGTGGCGCCAGAACGAGGAGAAGTCCGACCGAGCGAAGTAATAGGACACGATGCCGGGCAGCAGGAGGATCTTCCCGCCCGACTTCCGCAACCGGAGGTTGAACTCGAGGTCCTGACTGAACGTCAGCCGCTCGTTGAACCGTCCGATCCGCTCGAAGACGTCGCGCCGGTAGCACCCGCCGAATACCGTATCCACCTCGCGCACGGCGGACGAGCCGATCCGGAACTGCGAGTTGCCCACGCCGAAGGGATGGCTGATGACCGCGGCCAGCGCCCGACCCAGGAGCGTTCGCCGCCGGGGCAGCGTCACCATGTTGCCACCCACGTTGTCCGCGCCGTAACGCCGCAATCCGTCCACGCATCTTGCGACGTAGTCCCGGGGATACTTCGCGTGAGCGTCCAACCGGACGATGACGCCGCCGCGCGACGCCGCGATGCCCGCGTTGAGCGCGCACGAGGTGATCCGGCGCGGGTTGTCGATGAGCCGGAACCCGCGATGGCGCGCCGCGAACCGCCGCACGATCGCGCGCGTCCCGTCCTCGCTCATCCCGTCCGCGACGAGCACCTCCAGCCGGCCGCGAGGGAAGGTTTGACGGAGCACCGAGGCGAGGCACGATTCGATGAAGCGGGCCTCGTTCCGGCAGGGGATGATGACGGACACGCGCGCGTTGCTCTGCACAGGATCACCTTATCACGCTCCCGTGCTATCATTTTTCGATGCACGAGGCCCTGCGCGCCGCTCTCGTCGAACTGGACCGCCGGACGAACGACGAGTGGATGCGCTCGCTCGACGAACGGAAGCGAGCCGAACTGGTCTTCCACGACACGACGCGCGGTGCGGGGGAACCCGCGCCGACCGCCACCAAACCGGTCGAGGCGGTGTACGCCAACAAGAAGTACTACTCCACCGTGAGCGCCTCGAAGGAGTTCACCCGGAGCTGGATCGCGGCCCGGGCGCGGGGCAAGGTGTTCCTCGACTACGCCTGCGGTAACGGCGACAACGCCATCCTGGCGGCGCGCTCCGGAGCGGAGCTGGCCATCGGCCTCGACATCAGCCGAGTGTCCATCGAGAATTGCCGCCGCCGCGCGGCAGACGCCGGGGTCGCCGCCAACGCCTTCTTCGTGCAGGGCGACTGCGAACGCACCGGGCTCCCGGACGAGTCCGTGGACGCCGCGATCTGCTCCGGGATGCTGCATCACCTGGACCTGTCGTTCGCCTTCCCGGAGTTGCGGCGCATCCTCAAGCCCGGCGGCACCATTCTGGCGGTCGAGGCGCTCAACTACAACCCGGTCATCAAGTTGTACCGGCTCCTGACGCCGCACATGCGGACGGACTGGGAAAAGGCGCACATCCTTTCGCTGCGGCACGTCCGTTTCGCGCGCTGGTTCTTCGAGGTGCGGGAGATCCGCTATTGGCACCTGTGCAGCATCCTGGCGACGCCGTTCCGGAACACGGGGTTCTTCGGGCCGTTGCTGTCTGCCGCAAACGCCGTCGACGCGGCGCTCCTCCGGGTCATGCCCTTCTCGCTGCTGGCCTGGATGTTCACGTTCGAGCTGGTGAAACCCCCGCCCGACCCGTCCCCGCTGTCCGGCCCATGACGACCGGCGTCGCCCGCAGCGTCGGCGGGACGACCCTGATCAACCTCGGCGGCAACGGCGTCCGGATCGTCCTCTCGTTCATCACCTTGGTCTGCGCCTCGCGCTGGCTGGGACCGGACGGCTTCGGCAAGGTGAGCCTGATCCTCGCCTATACCACCTACCTGCTCTCCGTGCTGCCGCTCGGGTTCGAACACAGCCTTCCCTTCTACGCCAGCCGCTCGGGGGTCGGCTTCTCCGCCCGCGTCCTGTCCGTCGCGCTCCTCGCTTCCCTGATCGCGGGCGCGGTGCTCGTCCTCGCGGCCCTCGTCGCGATCCCCCCCCTGCTCGTGCGCGCGGGGCTCGACGACCTCTTCTGGCCGGTGTTGATCTTCACCGCGCAAATGCAGGGCGGCGCGCTGCTGAATATCCTCTTCGGGTTCCTCCGCGGCGCCAAGACGTTCGTGCCGTACATCATCAGCGAACAGCTGCTCTTTCCCGCTCTGCACCTGGCGGCGCTCTTCGTGATCGTTCGGGTGCTGCACGGGGGATATTTCGGCTACGCGCTCGGGTACTCGTCCGCGACCTTCTGCTGCCTCCTGTACGTCGGGACCTGCGCGTTTCTCGCCTGGAAACCGCATCGCGGCGAACGCGGCCCCCTGACGAGCGACGGCTGGCGCTCGTGGCTCTGGTTCTCCCTCCCGCTGGCGGTCATGAGCGGGTTCGATCCCTTCCTGCGTTCCCTGAGCGTGATGCAGGCCGGGTGGTTCCTCCCTCCCGCGGAGGTTGCGAAATTCTCCGTGGCCGCCCGGGTGACGATCTTCGTGCAGTTTCTCTTGACGGCGATCACGCCGGTGTTCACGCCGTATCTCGCGGACCTGCACCGGCGGGGCGACACGCGCGAGTTCCGCGACCTCTACCAGACGGTGAACTACTGGTGCTCGAAGTGGGCGGTCCTTCTGTCCTGCCTCATGGTGGCGGCCGCGGACCTCGTCCTGTCCGTCTTCGGAAAGGGGTACGAGGAAGGCATCGCCATCTGCCTCCTCCTCGCCCTCCCCGGAGCGCTCAGCGAGGGCGCCCTGGGCGGCGTGCGCCTGAGTCTCGTGATGGCGGGGCGCAACCGCATCAACGCCGCCCTCGTGGTCGGAGCGATCGCGCTCCAGCTCCTCCTCGGCCGGTGGCTCGTCCCGCGCTTCGGCATCGCCGGCGTGGCCACGAGCTTCAGCGTCACGTACGCGGCGCTCAACCTCGCCCGCGCGGGGTGGTTCCACCGCATCTTCGGCATCCCCCCGCTGAACCGGCGGCATCTCCGCAACCTCGCCGCACTCGCGGTCGCGGGGGGCGGGCTGGCCTGGGCCATCCGCGCGGCGGCGCTCGCCCCGCGAGGCACCGCCGCACTCGCCGTCGTCGTGTTCGTTCCCGCCTTCGCGGTCACGTTCTGGAAGGATCGCGAGGTCTTCTCGGCGGCCCTGGCCCGGGTCCGCTCCACCCGGGTCGATCCCCGGTCCGATCCCGGCGTCTGAATCTTCGGGTCAGTACACGACCCAGGCCCCGGAGGGCTCCCTGACGAGCAAACGCACGTTCAGGTGCAACCGTTCGGCCGCCAGCCATTCGCTCTCCGGACTCGGACCGGCGACTCGCCCCGCGTCCGCGAGCGACGGATGGCCTCGGCTGGCGATGCTCTTCACCGGAGTCTCCTCCCAGAAGCGCCAGTCGTCGGCCTGTTCCCAGCGGTACATGGAGGACCAGGCGTTGGGGGTCAGCGCGCGGGGACTCGGACCGTACACCAGCGGCCGGCCTGGAGACGCGATCGTGGCACCGATCCACACCTCGCCGGTCTGGGCGTCCGGCGGACGCTCGAGCGCGAGGGAAACGATCCGGCGGCCCCGGACGCGCTCGGCCGCCACCGGCAGGACCCACCACTGCGGCCAGGAGGAGAGTGGTCCCCGGTATTCTGCGAGCTGACGGTAGGCAAAGCACAGCTGCTGACGATAGGCCTCAGCCTTGTCCGGGAGCTTCTGGAACAGGGCGGATGTGCAGAAGTACCGCGTCCAGGCCGCGCTTCTCCCGGTCAGCCGTTCACCGTTCATCGCCGCCAGCGGCAGGCTGGAGCCGGGCGCGAGACGGAGATCCGCCAGCCAATAGGCGGACCGGCAACTCGCCGGGGTCAACGGTTCCTGCAGCCGGATCTCCTGGACGAGCGGCCCGGTGAAACGCGCCGAATCCACGGGCCACGACCGCCAGCGCGGCTCCGACGCCGTCCGCACATAGGAGCCGAAGAGCGCGAGCAAGAGCACGGCGGGCACCCCCGCGGCCGTCAGCGCAGCCCCGCGGCCGGCCGAACGGCGACCGGTCGCGAACAGCCACGCGGCCCAGGCCAGCGCCGCACCCGCCGCGAGCGCGTCCCCGGCCCTGCCCACGGCCCGCGGATCAAGCCCGGGCGCCAGGGATCCGAGAACGGCGGGGCGGACGCAGGCGACCGTCACGATCGTGGCCGCGGCCGCCGGTGCGACGCGGACCAGGCCGGCCGCTCCAGTCGCCATCCGGTCGGCGAGCGTGGAGAGTAGCAGGCCGTCGAGCAGGAACAGCGCGGGGAGCAAGGGAACGACCGGCCGTATCTCGATGAACTTGACCGACGTGAGCACCAGCGTCAGGCCCACCGCCAGGACTTCGGCCCAGCGCCGGCCGCGCGTGAGCGCGATTCCCAGCCCCCCCAGTGCCAGCAGGAAGATGGTCCGCTGGACGGCGTGGGCCCAGGAAGGCGGTTCATGCCAGACGTTCTCGAGAAACCAGACGTGGTAGAAGACCAGATTGAGGACGCGCGGAATCCGCGCGAGCCACCCGGCGAGGCCCTCCACCGTCGGCACAGCTCCCAGAGCCGCTCCGCCCCACCACTGCAGGCGTTCCGCCGGCTCGTCGCCTTCACGAGGCCAGCCGCGCACGTCGGGATCCGAGGCCTGCCGCGCCACGCTCCGCATCATCGTGAATCCCCCGAGACCGATGGTTGGACTCGGAGCCGTCTCGCTCCTCGGAAGGCGCGTCAAGACGAGGTGCCAAGCGCCGAGCACCGTCGCCGCCCCCAGGACGAACGCGAGCGCCAGCACGAAGCGGCGGCGAAGACTCTCACGCTCGGTCGCCAGAACCGCCACGCTCAGGAAGGGGATGGCGGCGAGGAGGGTCGGCCGCGTGAGGCACGCGATCCCGAGCGCCGTCCCGGCGCCCGCGCCCGACCATGCGCCCGCGGCACGGACGAGCCAGGCGAGCGCGAGCCAAAGCCAGAACATGCCGAGCGTTTCGGCGTTGAGCCTTCCCGTGAAGAGAATGAGCGTCGGATGCACCGCCGCGACGAGCGCAGCGACCACGCCGACGGTACGACCCCCGAGGTGTTCGCCGATCCGGAAGAGGAAGAGACACATGAGTCCGCTCAGGAGAGCCTGCAGGTGGCGCACGACCCCGGGAGCGTCGCCGCACACCCGGAACACCGCCGCCAGGAACGCCGGGTAGCCGGGACCCCAGAGCGAGAAGACCCGCGAGCGGTCCTGGATGGGCTCGGGAATCGGCAGGCCGGCCAGGACCCGTCCGATGTCGTAGTAGGCCCGCGAGTCGAAGGCCTGCGGTCCGATCGGGACCAACCGGCCGGGAAGCGGAGGGAGCGACCCGTGCAGGTAGAGCAGGCGCAGCGCGACCGCGAAGACGGCGATTCCGCCGGGCAGCAGGCTCCGGAGTCCGAGTCGCATCGTCATCGGGCGTAGGCCCGCGTCAAGGCCAGGAAGGCGTTCCCGTTTGCGACCAGCAGAAGCGCGAGGACGCTTCCCACCAGCGCCCACACGAGTCGCCGCGACGGGCCGCGCCGCCCAGCGCGCCGGGACGACCAGGACCGGATCCCGGCGGCCAGGAGGATCATCAGCGGCCCCAACGCGGGAAAGAGATAGCGCCCCTGCGGCTGCGGCGTTCCCGTGATGTTATAACGCAGCAGCAGCACCACCGCGCCCGCGACGTGCAGCATGAGGAGCGCGAGCAGCGGGCGGGAGTGACGCTCGCGCGGACCCGGATGGACCACGGCCTTGAGCGCTCCAAGCGCTCCCCCGACGGTCAGCGCGGCGAGCGCTCCGTAGGTCGCGGGCGACAGCTTGACGGTCATCCACCCGAACTTCCCCCAGAAAGACATGAAGACCTCGAGCGGAAACCGCCCCTCCCGGATCGTCCAGAAATACGACGACGCGAGCGAACGGCCGGCCGCCTCATGCGGGTAGGCCAGCAGCAGGTGACGCCAGCCCAGGGGGTCGCCGTAGAGGAACACGTTGCGGGCGTACCACCACCCGCAGACGAGACCCGCGCCCGCCGCGAACACGGCGAGGTCCACGGTCTTTCGACGGAGGTTCCACGGTCCGGCGAGCGCCACGCAAGCCGCCGCGAACGGGCCGCTGCCGGCCGCCGTCACCTTCGCAAGCAGTCCGGCCCCGAACGCCAGCCCGAGCCCAAAGGCCCGGACGCGCCTTCGCCCGGTGGAGGCCGCCCGGACGTGTCGCAGGCCCAGCCAGGCCACCAGCGCCCCGCAGGCGCTCGTCGCGGCCTCGTTGCCCAAGGACGAGGCGATGAAGACGAACTGCGGATGCAGCGCGACGAGCCACGCGCTGAGGATCGCCCACCCGCCCGGCCCCAGCGCCGTCACGGCCGCGAGGTACGTGAACACCACCACCCCGATCCCCCAGGCGAGTCCCTCGGCGCGCAGCGCGCGCAACACCGTGAACGGATAACGCAGCGGGAAGCGATCGCGCGGATCGCGGACAAACCGCGCCAGGTCCCAATCCACCGGGAGAAAGGCTCGAGGATTCTCGCGGGGGTAGGCCCCGGGCGGCAGCGCGACGGGCGAGGGGCAGGGCGACCGCGTCACGCGCAGCAGGGGATCCGCGGTGATGCCCGGCCGGCTCCCACGGTCAAGCAGGCACAGCCACACGGCCCCGAGCGCGTGATGCAGCGGCGGGTGAACGCCCTGCCAGCATGACTCCTCGTGATAGGGAAAGGCCGGCAGCGGTCCGGGCAGGCGGCGCTCGCGCGCGAGGAACCGGATGTAGTCGAGATGACATGTTTCGTCGGGCTTCTCGAACATCGGCACGACGAGCGCATAGGCCGTCCCCAGGGCGAGGAACACGGCGACGGGCGCGCACCACGCCGGGATGGATGCACGCCCCTTCATCAGAAGAGAGTGTACAGCAACGGCGCGACGGCGGAGGTCGAGCTCAGGACGAGGACGAGCCCGAGCAGCAGCAGGACGAGGATGAGCGGGATCAGCCAGTACTTGCGCTGCTCGCGCGCGAAGAGGAAGACGTCCCGCAGCAGGTCGAGCATCAGAACGTCCGCTCGACGTGTCCGCGCGGCCGGGTCCGGGCGGGCCGCCGGTAGGTGGACGCGCCGGGCTCGAGCGCGCGCGCCAGCGGGTCCCGCCCGAAGGCGCGCAGGGCCAAGCCCATCGGAACGACCATGGCCGCGTAGACGATGCCAAGCAGCACCCGGGCGTTGGCCCGGCCCAACGCGCCACCCACGGCGAGCCAGGCCCGCCGCGCGCGCACGAGCCACGGGAGACGCGGCGCGGCACCGTGCGCGCCGCTCGTCTCCGTCCCCGAGGGCTGGTCGCGCTTCTCCACAAGACAATCTTCCACGACGAGCGCGTCCAGCGCGGTTCCCATGAAACAGCGCCAGGCGTCGGCGGGACTCTCCACGATCGGCTCGTCCCGGACGTTGAACGAGGTGTTCACCAGCACCGGGCAGCCGGTCAGGCGTTCGAACGCCGCGAGCAGCGCGTGGAAGCGAGGATGAAGTTCACGATGAACCGTCTGGACGCGCGCCGACCCGTCCACGTGCGTGACCGCCGGGATCGCGCTCACGCCCGCGCGCACCGGCGCCGTCAGCAGCATGTAGGGACTGGGCCGGTCGAGCTCGAACCACTCGCCCGCGCGCTCCGCGAGCACCGCCGGGGCGAACGGCTGGAACGCTTCCCGCCGCTTGACGGCGCGATTGAGGAGATCGCGCATCCCGGCCTCCCGCGGATCGGCCAGGATCGACCGCGCGCCCAGCGCCCGCGGACCGAATTCCATCCTCCCCGAGAACCAGCCGACCGTCCGGCCCCCGGCCAGCAGGCGCGCCGTTTCCTCCAGCAGGGCCGCTTCGTCGAGACGGCGGTACCGCGCGCCGAGCGCGGACAAGGCGGCGGCGGCCTCGTCCGCGGCGTACCGCGGGCCCAGGAGCGCGCCGCTCATCGCGTCGCCCGGGAGCGGACGGCGGGGCCGCTCCAGGTACTCGTGCCACACCGACAGCGCCGCGCCCACGGCGCCCCCGGCGTCGCCGGCCGCGGGCTGGATCCAGAGCTCCCGGAACGGACCCTCGCGCAAGACGCGCCCGTTCGCCACGCAATTCAGCGCCACCCCGCCCGCCAGGCACAACGCCTCCTCGCCGGTGTCCCGGTGGACCGACCGCGCCAACTTGATGACGATCTCTTCCGCGACGTCCTGGATGGAGCGCGCCAAGTCCATGTCGCGCTGCGTGACGGGCGACTCGGGCGCCCGCGGCGGACCGCCGAAGAGATCGTGGAACTTTCGGCTGGTCATCGTGCGCCCGGTCAGCCAGTCGAAGTAGCTCAGGTCGAGGCGGAAGGTCCCATCGTCCTTGATGTCCACGAGATGCTCGCGGATCGGCGCGGCATACCGGGGCACGCCGTAGGGCGCGAGCCCCATCAGCTTGTACTCGCCGGAATTCACCCGGAAGCCCGTGTAGGACGTGAAGGCGGAATACAGGAGCCCCAGCGAATGGGGGAAGTCCACCTGCCAGAGCGGCGCGAGCGTCCGGTCCGCGCCCCGCCAGGCGGTGGTCGTCGCCCACTCCCCCACGCCGTCCAGGCACAGCACCGCGGCGCGCGCGAACGGGCTGGGGAAGAACGTGGACGCCGCGTGAGCGTGATGGTGCTCCGTGAACAGCAGCGGCGGCACGCGCCCCGGAGCGATGCCGCACGCCGCGGCCAGTTCCCTGCGCAGCGTCCGCTTGAGCAACAGCTTGTCCGTGAGCCACACCGGCATGGACATGACGAAGGAGGGGAACCCGAAGGGCGCGCACGCCAGCGCCGTCTCCAGCAACCGGTCGAACTTGAGCAGCGGTTTGTCGTAGAACGCGACGGAGCGGACGTCGGGCAGCGCGATCCCGGCCTCCTTGAGACAAGCCCGCACGGCGTGCGCGGGAAAGCCCGGATCGTGCTTGCGGCGGGTGAAGCGCTCCTCCTGCGCCGCCGCCACGAGAGCGCCGTCCACGACGAGCGCGGCCGCGCTGTCGTGATAGTACCCGGACAACCCCAGGACGGCCTCGCTCATCTCCCTCCCGCCCGGATCAGGCCCGCAGCGCGGCCACCACGGCCTCCTGTTGCGCGGCGCTGAGGCCGGGATGGATCGGCAGCGCCAGGACCTCGGCGGCGGCGCGTTCGGCCTCCGGGAACTGGCCCGACCGGCCGCCGAGACCCGCGAAGCACGGCTGGAGATGGAACGGGACGGGGTAGAAGACGTCCGTGGCGACCCCCCGCTCGGCGAGCCGAGCTCGCACGGCGTCCCGGCCGGGGACGCGCACGACGTACTGGTGCCACACGTGGAAGTGCGGGACGCCGGAGGCGCGCCAGACGGCCGCGGGCGTCCGGACCGCCGACCCCGCGAGCAGGGCCTCGTAGCGCTCAGCCCGTTCCTGGCGCGCCTTGATCCAGCCGTCGAGATGCGGCAGCTTCACGTTGAGGACGGCGGCCTGCAGTTCGTCCAGCCGGAAGTTCCCGCCGACCAGCTCGTGGTGATACCGGCGCCGCCCACCGTGCACCCGCAGCGTGCGGAGCTTCCCCGCGAGCGCGGCGTCTTTCGTGAGCACCATGGCGCGGGCCCCCGGCCCCCCGCGGGGGGGGGGCGGGGAGAACGAGGGGCAGCCGGCGGCGCCCCAGCGCCCCGCGCGCGCGCGCCCCCGAAACTCGGCCCCGACGGCTTGCGCGGCGTCCTCGAGCAGCGCGAGGCCGCGGCGGGCGGCGACCGCGCGCAGCGCATCCAGGTCCGCGCACTGGCCGTAGAGGTGCACCACGAGGATGGCCTTGGTCCGGGAGGTGACCGCGGCTTCCGCGGCCGCGGGATCCAGGTTGAAGGAGACCGGGTCGATGTCCGCGAACCGCGGCGTCGCGCCGAGGCGCGCGACGGCGCCGGCCGTGGCGAAGAACGAGAACGGCGTGGTCACGACCTCGTCGCCCGGCCCCACGCCGAGCGCCATCAGCGCGACCAGGAGGGCGTCCGTGCCCGACGACACCCCGATGGCGTGCGGCACGCCGTGGTACGCCGCGAGCGCGTGCTCGAGCCGTTCGACTTCCTCGCCGAGGATGAACGCGTTGCGGCGCACGACGCGCTCGAGCGCCACCATGAGCTCGGCGTGCAGCGGCCCGTGCTGCGCCGCCAGGTCCAGGAAGGGCACCAGGGAGGGCGTGGCCGGGTCAGGCACCGATGACGCGCGAACGGAGCTGCGGGAACCGGCGATGATACACGCCGCGGGAATCGACCAGGATCTTCGCGTGCGCGGCGACCAGCGCGTAGTCCACCGCCGCGTGGTCGGTGACGACCACCACCGCCTGGAACCCCCCGACCGCATCCGCCGTGAGCGCGACCGAACCCATACCCGCCCCGGCCGGCATGATGGCGGGTCCGGGGCAGCTCCGGCACGTGGGGATCGTGATACGCGACGGCAGCCCCCAGGCCCGCGAGCAGCTCGAGAATCTCGAGCGCGGGGCTCTCCCGCGTGTCGCCGATGTCCTTCTTGTACGCCATGCCCAGCAGGAGTACCCGGCTCCCCTTCACCGGCAGTCCCGCGGCGTTGAGCGCGCCCACGACCTTGTCCACCACCCAGCGCGGCATGTCCCGGTTGACCTCGCCCGCCAGCTCGATGAATTTCGGGGACAGCCCGTACTCGCGGGCCTTCCAGGAAAGATAGAAGGGATCGAGGGGGATGCAGTGCCCGCCCCAGCCCGGCCCGGGGTTGAACCGCATGAATCCGAACGGCTTGCTCGCGGCCGCGTCCAGGACCTCCCAGATGTCGATGCCCATGCGGTCGTAGACGACCTTGAGCTCGTTGACCAGCGCGATGTTGACCGCGCGGAAGATGTTCTCCACCAGCTTCGTCGCCTCGGCCGCGCGGGCCGTGGACACCCGCACCACCTTCGCGACGACCTGCGCGTAGAGGGCCTCGGCGAGATCGCCCGACACGGGATCCACGCCCCCCACGACCTTGGGAATCGTGGAGAGCCCGAAGTCCTTGTTGCCCGGATCCTCGCGCTCGGGGGAAAACGCCAGGAAGAAGTCCGTCCCGCTCTTGAGGCCGGTCTCCTCCAGGATGCCCCGCAGCAGCTCGTCGGTGGTGCCGGGATAGGTCGTGCTCTCGAGAATCACGAGCTGGCCGGGCCGCAGTCGGTCCCGGATCTCGCGTGCGGTCGTCTCGATGTAGGACATGTCCGGCTGGAGCTGCGGCGTGAGCGGTGTCGGGACGCAGACGATGACGACGTCCTGCCCTCCGAGCGCGTCGAATCCCGCCACGGCCTCGAAACGGCCCGCGGCGGCGACCCGGGCGGCCGGGATGTGCGTGATGTAGCTCTCGCGGCGGCTCAACCGGGCGATCTTGTGGGGATCGGTGTCGAACCCCGCGACGGCGAATCCCTTCTCGGCGAACGACAGCGCGAGGGGCAGTCCCACGTAGCCGAGGCCGATGATGCCGACCCGGGCCTCGCGGGACGCGATACGTTGGCGGAGCGCGTCAGCGGGGGACGTCATGTGCAAAGGAGAAACTTTATTATAATCTATCGCGGCGGCGTGGTCTTCCGCGCCACGACGAACAGCTCCCCCAGCGAGGCCGGGAAGGGGGCGCGGCGCAGCGGAGCGGGAACCAGGCGGAGCAGCGATGCCGCCGCGGCCCCCGCTCCTCCGGCCGGGTAGCGGGCGGCGTGGCCCGCGAGGTATTCCACGTCCACGGTCTTCACCGCCCGCCGCATCTCCCGGACCTCGAATCCCGCCCGGGCCAGGAGCGACGCGAGCCCCGCGCGCGTGAAGGACCAGAGATGCTCGTCCTTGTAGTGCGGCCACGCGGCCCCCAGCATCCGGCGGGAGGCCGCGCCCGCGTCGGGCGTCGTGAGCGCGAGCGCGCCGCCGGGGACGAGCACCCGCGCCGCCTCGCGCAGTTCGGCCTCCGGGTCGAACACGTGTTCGAGCAGGTCGAACAGCGTGACCGCGTCGAACGCTCCCCCCGGAAAGCCCGCGGCCGCGAGGCTGCCATCGCGCACGGCGTCGCCCAGTCGCGACCGGGCGCGCGCGGCCGCCGCGCCCGCCAGCTCGACCCCCGCGACCTCCCAGCCGCGCGCCCGGGCCTCCTCCAGCATGTGGCCGGCCGCGCATCCCACGTCGAGCAGACGGCCGGGCCGGCTCCCCCCGCGGGCGAGCGCGTCGAGCCAGCGCGCGGCGGTCCGCCGCTTGTTCCGGCGGACATCCTCCTCGCGGCCCGCGAGATCCCAGGCGTCGTGGTACGCGGCGCCGTACTGCGCCGCGACCCAGCCCGCCGCCGGCACCGGGTCCTGCCGCAGCGTCCCGCACCGCCCGCAGCGCAGCAGCCCGAGGCTCGGCCGCGGGAGCAGCGGCGTCCCCCCGTCCTCCCCGCATCCCGGGCACGCGGCGCGTCCCACGAATGCGGCACTCGCCCTTCGACCGGGCTCGGGGTCCGGCGCGCCGAGCAGGCGGGCAGCGCCGGCGAACGCGGCGGCCGGGCTCAGCTCCCCGAGGCAGCGCACGCCGTACGGGCAGTCGAACTCCTTGAAGTTGTAGACGTTGAGGCACGGGCTGCAGTAGAGTTCGAGGTCCAAGGCCGCGTGGCGCTCCCCCCGCGGCCCGTACACCCGCGCCGACTCCGCGCCGAAGAACGAAACCGTCGGCGTCCCGACCAGGGCCGCCAGATGCAGCGGACCCGAATCGTTCGTCACGAGCAGCCGGACGCGGCGCAGGAGCGCCAGGAGGCTCCCGAGCGACGTCAGCCCCGCCGCGTTCGCGGCCGGCACGCCCGGGGGCAGGGCGCGCACCACCGCGTGCACGCGGGCGCGATCCTCGGGCGCGCCGATGAAGACGAAGGCCGCGCCGTAGGCCTCGTGCAGGCGGACGACCAGGGCGGCGAAGTGCGCCGCGGGCCAGAGCCGCAGGGCGGAGAGGCCGCCCGTGTTCACGTTAACCGCCACGAGGCAAGGATGCCCCGCGAACCCCCAGCGGGCCAGGAGACCGTCCACCGCCGCCTCGTCCGCGGGCACCGGGGGCGGCGCCTCGAGCGCCAGCGCGGCGGCGGGAGGCGGATCGTCCGCGACCTGCGCCGCGAACGCTTCGGAGACGTGGCGCGTCGAGTTGTAGGGCACCGGGTGCGTCAGGAGGCGGACGTAGCGCAGCACCCGCACGAAGTATCCCACGCGCGCGCGCGCCGAGATGAGGTACGACATGATGTACGAGAACTTCGAGAAGAACTCGAGGTCGTACGAGACGTCGAAACGGCGGCGGCGGCCCCAGCGGACGGCGCGCAGCGCGTCGAACGCGAACGCGGGCAGCGAGCGGGTGCGGATCGCGCGGACCTCCTCGAAGACGCCGAGCCGCTCCGCGAGCTCCCGGCCGCCCTCGAACGTCAGGAAGGACAGCCGCGCGCCGGGCCAGCGCGCGTGCAGGAGCCGGAAGGCCGGCGTCGCCTCGACGATCGAGCCCAGACCCAGGAACTTGACCACGAGCACGCGCCGCACGTCCGCGGACCGCGGCAACGGGGCCGTCGGCGCGAACCTCCGCCGTACCGCTTCCCCGGCGCCGAGGAGGAGGCAGACCGGGACGCCGACCCAGTTGTCCACGCGGCGCATGAACCCGAAGTTCACGCGCTAGCGGCCCCGCCCGCGGGTCCGTTCACAGGCTGCCATGCCGGTATTATCCCCTCCAGGCGGCGGCCGCCGCGGCGGCCAGCAGGCCGGCGGTGAGCCCGCACAGCAGCACGCCGAGCTTCACGGGCAGCGGTTCGTACCGGAAGGTCACGCGAGCCGCGCCGGGAGGGACGGCCACGATCCGGAACATGCAATCGGCCGGCAGCACGCGCAGGCGCGCGCCCCCGACCCTTCGACCGGGCTCGGGGCCGACGTCCGCCCGCCACCACCGTTCCCAGGTGTCCGCCAGCAGCAGCAGGCGGACCCCGCTGCCCGGCACGGCCGTCTCCACGCGCGCGCCCTCGTCCGCGAGGACGCGCGCGGTGGCGGACCCCGCGTCCCCGCGCGGGGCGGAACGGCCC
>CAYHEI010000019.1:15315-15777 GCA_964355385.1 uncultured bacterium
GTCCGGCGGGGGTATCGGCGTACGCCGCGAGCTGCGCGGGCTCGGGCCGGCCCCCGCGTAGGGCAGGGCCTACGTGGCGCGCACGCCGCAACGCCGCGGGGTTCTCGTAGACGTCGAGATCGGCCCGCAGGCGGCGCACGAACCCGGCGGGAATCCAGTCCCGGGGCGCGCGCGGGTCCGCGAACAGCCAGCGCACCGCGAGCGCGGACAGCGCGCGCTCCGCCCCCTGCCGCGGCGGACGCAGGTTCCCCGTGTACACGGCCTCGTTCCCGTTCCGCGCGGGCCCGGTCACCAGCGCCCGTAGGTACCAGTAGGCCCGGCGGGGATACAGCCCGTAGTAGGTGCGCGCGTCCGCGAGCCCCGCGGCCGCGAGCGGGTGCGGCATGGGCGTGCGGCCCACGGCGAACGTGCGCTCGTCCGGCGACGGCGCGAAGCGGAGGAACGACGCGACGGCCGGGCCCG
>CAYHEI010000020.1:0-15607 GCA_964355385.1 uncultured bacterium
CTACACGACGCTCTTCCGATCTCGCGCCTGGCGTCGCGCGGCCGACGAGGCGGAGCCCGACCCCCTCTCCGACGACATCTTCCCGCTGGTGGACCGATACGGGCAATATCGCCACCGGGCATGGCCCGGCAAGACCGGCGGCGATGCCGATCTCGCCGCGGCGCGCGCCGCCGAGGACGCCGAGCTCGCGGCGCACCCGGGCGGGGAAGGCTGGAACCGCTGGGGCGGCTGGGCGGGTGGGCCGCAGCTCAAGGCCACCGGGCGTTTCCGCGTCGAGAAAGCCCGCGCCCGCTGGTGGCTCGTGGACCCGGACGGCCGGCTCTTCTGGTCGCACGGCATCACGTGCGTGAACATGTCGGAGCGCACGCGCATCGCGGGCCGCGAGCGGATGTTCCCGGGACTGACCGGCGACTCGTTTGATTTCTATGGTTCCAACTTGGAGAGGACATACGGACCGGAATGGAAGGACACGGCCGCGGAGCGCGCCCACCGGCGCCTCCGGAGCTGGGGGATGAACACGATCGCCAACTGGTCCGATCCTGCGATCTGCGCGCTGCACCGGACGCCCTATTGCGTGCCCGTCAACTACGGCGGTCCGAAGAAGAACGGCTTCCCGGAGGTCTTCGATCCCGGCTTCCGCGCCGCGCTACGCGAGTCCCTCGCCAAGACCGCGGCGGCGACCGCCGCCGACCCCTGGTGCCTCGGCTGGTTCATCGACAACGAGCTGCACTGGCCGGACCGCGTGGACCTCGCGGAGGTGGCGGAGACCTACTACCGGACGTGCCGCGAGGAGCTGAAGGCCGTCGCGCCCGACACCCTCTATCTCGGCAGCCGCATCCACATGCACTACTGGCCCGGCGAGGGGCAGGAGGCGGTGGTGCGAGCGGCGGCGAAGTACTGCGACGTCTTCAGCTTCAACCGCTACCGGTTCAGCGCCGCCGACCTCGCGCTGCCCGCCGGCCTGGACGTGCCGCTCATGGTCACGGAGTACCACTTCGGGGCGCTCGACCGGGGCTCGCTGCACACCGGCCTGCGCAGCGTGGGTACGCAGGCACAGCGCGGCGCGGCCTACGAGTTCTACGTCCGGTCGGCGCTGTCAAACCCGGCCGTCGTCGGCGCGCACTGGTTCCAGTACCACGACCAGTGCGTCACGGGCCGGTTCGACGGCGAGAACTACCAGATCGGCTTCCTCGACATCTGCGACACGCCCTACCCCGAGATCGTCTCCGCCTCCCGGCGAATCGGCGAAGGCCTGTATCAGATCCGCTCAGCCGCCAGATAGGACGCGTATTCCAGGCAGGCCCGAATGTCAGGCTCGGCAAGGGCTGGGAAGTTCGAGAGGATGTCCTTCGTGGACTCGCCAGCCGCCAGGTGGCTGAGCACCACCTTCACGAGAATCCTGGTGCCCCTGACACACGCCTCCCCCCCGCATACGTTCAGTTCGGAGACGATGCGTTCGTTCATGGCTCCATTCCAGCTCGACGATCCGAGAGGTCTAGCAGTTCTCGTAGAGCCAAGGGCTCTGATTGCCCCGTCTCAAGTAGCGTTTCACGATTCGACCAAGATATCTCCCCCTGATGGCGTCCGGGGCAGGGTGCCCCACAAACTCCCAGGTTCCACGACCTCGTCGCCGAAGCACTTTCTGGCTCCTTGTGCGGTAAGGCGTCGTACCACCCGGATGCCACGAGGCGATGTGATACACTCCGGTCACGACGCCTTCATGGACCGCGAAGGCATATCTCGCAGACTCCCGGCGCTTGCTCAGGGACCAAATTCCGCGGGTCGCCTCGTAGCGCTGAGCTTCTGTGATCCCATACCCGTATTCGGTAAAGAGTTGGTTCGCCCGGAACATGATCACCGGATGTCTGATCACGACATCCTTCGCCGCCAGCCGCGCTACGAGATGCTGGAGCGGTATCCTTCCATGGTGCGAGCTTCCCCGTCCGCGCACCGCATTCGTCAGGCGATCGGAGCCGATCAGATCAATCGCCGCAGCTTCCACGTGAAACGCGGTTGCTTCGTCTGGCAGACCGTATGCAAGAATCTCAATCCGATAGTGCCTGCCACCTCGCCGGAAGGCCTTCAACTGCTTCCCCATGGGAGAGCTGTCGGTGCGTTCCACGTGGGCAACGGCACGCTGACCTTGGCCCTTGCCTACATAGAACACCTTCCCGCGAGAAGTCACGTACAGGTAGACATAATGGCCGAGGTGGCGAGCGACTTCCTTCGGGATCGCAGCGATGTTCATGTCCTTGGTGCACTATACAACGCCGCACCAAGCCGATGGCGCTCCCAGTTCATCGGGGTGGCGTGCAGACTGGTACTCCGTGGCCACCCGTCTTCCGGGTTACGGTTCCTCCTCGGACGCGGACGGGTCGGAGACGAAGATGTCGTCTTGGACATAGATCCGACTGGGGTGAGGACCGTCGATAACCCGGCCGTTGTGATCCACCGTCTGCTCGACATCGACGGCCTTGGCCCCCGTCTTCGTCACGTACGAAACCTGTTGCCTGTGGCCCTCACCAATCCTCGTATTCGCAAGCACCTTGCGGAGCTTAAGAACTCCTGACGCGATCAACTCACCGTATCCCCCCGACTCGAACTTCCGGCGTATACTGGCAGGGGAGAGAGGAATCCTCACTCGCCACCACCGGGGGGTACGGACAGATGACCGACGCACCGACAACTTCCGAGATTTCCAGGCATCTCCGACAAGTCCTCGACGGATCTTCGACCGTCAAGGCCTTTGAGGAATGGCTGCTTGAAGCGACCCGCGGTCTGACCGACGAGTCGGACGCCACTCATCTGGCGGACGAGCTGAACGGGCTGTTGATGGAGCTCGCCGGAGGACACATGACGGTTCGCCAGTTCATTGCTCGCGCCCAACCGCTCGCATACCCGGAACCGGGCACGTACCTCTCATTCACGACAGTCGCGAACTCGACCTTCACGATCGTCGCTGCGACGGCCGAGGATGCCGTGAAGACCACCACGACTCCGTGCATCGCGGTCAGCTGACCGACTCCTTCTAGCTTCGCCCCCCTGCTGGGGGGATATAGACGATGTTCAACGGTGTCTTGGTCATGAGCTGCCCATCGAGATACACCTCGAACCAGTAAACACCGGGCATCGACGCGAGCAATTTCGTCGGGAAGACGATGTTCACTCCCCTTTCCTCGCCACTTTCCAAATGAACGACTTGTTCAAAGGGCTCAGGGTTGCTCATGTCTGGGCGCACAGGAACAACCTTGAGACGGTGATTTCCCGCGGCGCGTCCGTTTTTTAGCGATACGTAGAGCGAGAAATCGAGCGACGCGACATGCTTGTCGTCCAAACCGCCCGGTGCTTCCTTTCCCCCTTCGATGGTAAAGCGGTCGATCACTCGTATGATCGAGTTCACACCATCCGCTTCGTGGAGGACCCTTTCGCAGATGAGCGCCGCAACAAGATAGGGTCCTCCCGTGTCATTGGGCATGCCATGTTCCTCCCTTCGTGTCTGTCATATTCGCTCGAAGTAGCGGGTCTTCTCCCAGTCGGTGACGGCGTTCGCGTAGGCGGCACACTCGAGCCGGGCGTGGCGGACGTAGAAGTCCACGACGCCGTCGCCGAAGACCTTCCGCGCCAGCGTGCTGTGCTCGAACAAGTCGGCGGCCTCGGACAGCGAGCCGGGGAGCGCGGGCAGCTTCGCGTCCACGTACGCGTTCCCCTCGTAGGGCTTCCCGCAGTCCAGCCCTTCCTCCGCGCCCGCGAGCGCCGCCGCCAGCATGGCGGCGAACGTGAGATAGGGGTTGGCGTCGGCGCCCGGCATCCGGTTCTCGATGCGCGCGGAAGTCCCCGCGCCCACGACGCGGAAGCCGGTCGTGCGGTTGTCCCGCGCCCACGCGATCTTCGTCGGCGCCCAGGAACCGGCCTGGTAGCGCTTGTACGAGTTGATCGTGGGCGCGAACCAGAGCGAGAACTCCGGGGCGTACTTCATGAGCCCGCCCAGGCACGCGCGGAAATACTTGGAGTAGTCCCGCGCGCCGCCGTCCCACAGCGCCGGGGTCTTTCCCTTCCAGAGCGACAGGTGCACATGGCAGCTGCTGCCCGCCTCGGACGGGCACCACTTGGCCATGAACGACGCGCACTGGCCGTGCCGCGCCGCCAGCTCCTTCACCGCGTGCTTGAAGACGACATGATCGTCGGCGCTCCGGAGCGGCTCCGCGTGGACCAGGTTCACCTCGTGCTGGCCCCGGCCCCACTCCCCCTTGGAGGACTCGACGGCGATGCCCGCCCGCGGAAGCATCCGCCGCACGTCGCCGAGCAACGCCTCGTCGCGGCCCGGCTGCAGGACGTGGTAGTCGATGCGGTAGTCGCTGGAGGGCGCGAGACCCCGGTACTCCGCCTTCCACGCGTCGGCGTAGGACTGGTTGAAGAGGTAGAACTCCAGCTCGCCCGCCATTTGCGCCGAGAGCCCCAGCTTCGCCAGCCGCGCGAGCTGCCGCTTGAGCACCGCGCGCGGCGCCTCCGCCACGTCCGTCCCGTCTTCGCGCCGGAAGTCGCACAGCACCAGCGCGGTCTTCTCGTGCCACGGCAGGACGCGCAGCGTCGCCGGGTCGGGCGCCAGCGCGAAGTCGCCGAACCCGCTCTCCCAGTTCGCCACCCGGAACCCGTCCAGCGGGTCCATCTCGAGGTTCACGGTCAGCAGATACGAACAGCCGTGGGTCCCCTCGTGCAGCGCGTGTTCCAGGAAGGGGCCGGCGGCCATCCGCTTGCCCATCAGCCGCCCGAACATGTCGGGCAGCGCGACGATCACGGTGTCGAGGCGGCCGGCGGCGACTTCCTTCTTCAGCTCAAGGGGCGACATAGACGTTCTTCACCTCCGTGTAGGATTCCAGCGCGGCGTCGCCCAGGTCCCGGCCGATGCCGCTGCGCTTGAAGCCGCCGAACGGCGCCTCGAGATGGACGCTGTTGTGGCAGTTGATCGAGATGACCCCGCTCTCGACGCGCGCGGCCACGCGCAGCGCGCGGGAGAGGTCGTTCGTCCACAGCGACGCCGAGAGGCCGTAGGGGCTGGCGTTGACCTCCTCCAGCATCGCCGCCTCGTCGTCGAACGGCCGGACGCACGCGACGGGGCCGAACACCTCCTCGCGCCAGACCCGGTCCCCCGGCTCCACGCCCAGCAGCACCGCGGGCGAGAGGTAGAACCCGTTCGTGAAGAGCCGCTCCCCCCCGCAGGCGACCGTCCGACCGGCGGCTTTCGCCTCGGCGAGAAAGCGCTCCGAGATCTCCCGCTGCCCCGGGGACACCAGCGGGCCGACCTGCGTGGACTCCAACGAAGGGTCGCCCACCGCGAGCGCGCGCGTCGCCCGCACGAAGCCGTCCATGAACCGGTCGAAGACCTTGCGCTCCACGAAGATCCGGCTGCGCGCGCAGCAGTCCTGTCCGGCGTTGGCGAAGACGCTCAGGGGAGAGGACGCCGCCGCCTTGTCCACGTCGGCGTCCGCGAAGACGATGTTGGGCGACTTGCCGCCCAGCTCGAGCGAGACGCGCTTGAGGTCCTGCGCCGCGAGGGCCATGAGCCGCGAGCCCACCGCGGTGGAGCCGGTGAACGCGATCTTGCGCACCAGCGGGTGCGTCACCAGCGCGTCTCCGATGGCCGACCCCGGGCCGGGCAGGACTTGCAGCACGCAGGGCGGGAGCCCGGCCTCGCGCGCGATCGCCCCCAGCCGCAGCGCGGTGAGCGGCGTCAGGGATGCGGGCTTGAGCACGACGGTGTTCCCCGCCGCGAGCGCGGGCGCCACCTTCCAGCACGCGATCAGCAGCGGGAAGTTCCAGGGCACGATGGCCGCGACGACGCCGAGCGGCTGCCGCAGCGTGAAGTCGAACCCCCCGCGCGCCACCGGGATGGTCTGCCCCGTCAGCCGCGTCACCGCGCCCGCGTAGTGCTCGAAGGTCCGCACCGCCGCCCCGACCTCGTCGCGCGCGTCCGCGATCGGCTTGCCGGCGTTCAGGGACTCGATGCGCGCGAGCGCGTCCGCGTGCTGCGCGAGCTGACGCGCGACGGCGCGGAGCAGGTCGGCGCGCTTCCCCGGCGCGAGGTCCCGCCAGCCACCGCGCCACGCCCGGTGCGCGCCCGCGACCGCGGCCTCGACGTCCGCGGGCTCCGCCGGGATCACCTCGGCGCACGGTAATCCCGTCGCGGGCGCGATGACCTGCCCCGGAAGCGCTCCCCCGCCGCCCTCCTTGCCGTCGATGAACGCCCGCTCCGCCGAAGCCATCAGAGGCACTCCCGGTAGAGGGCGAGCAGATCGGCGCGGGTCGTCGGAACCGCGTTCGTGCGATGGCAGGGGTCCGCGAACGCCATGTCCGCCAGCGCGTCGAGCTGGTCGGCCTTGACGCCCGCCGCCGTGAGGCCCGTGCCCAACCCCAGCTCCGCCAGGAAGCGGGCCGTGAACTCGACCGCTTCGCGGTCGGCCGCGGCGTCCGCCGCGCGCGCCACGTCCCGCCCACACGCGGCGGCGACCCGCCGGTAGAGCCCCGGCGCGCGGGCCGCGTTGAACCGCATCACCGCCGGCAGCACGAGTGCGTTCGCCGTACCGTGGTGCACGCCGCACAGCGCGGAGAGCGGATGCGCGAGCGAGTGGGCGGCGCCCAGGTCCTTCTGGAAGGCGATCGCGCCCATGGCCGCCGCGACGAGCATCCGCCCCCGCGCGTCCAGGTCCCCGCCGTTCCGGAACGCCCGCGGGAGCGCGTCCACGATGAGATGAATCCCTTCCAGCGCGATGCCGTCGCACGGCGGGTGGAAGACGGGACAGGTGAACGACTCGATGCAGTGCGTGAGCGCGTCCGCCCCGGTCGCCGCGGTCAGCCGGGGCGGCAGTCCCACGGTCAGCTCGGGGTCCAGGATGACCAGATCCGCCAGGAGCCTGGGATGGAAGACGACCGCCTTGGCCTTCGACCCCGCGGGGACGATCACCGAACTGCGGCCGACCTCGGAGCCGGTCCCCGCGGTCGTCGGCACGCAGACGCAGGGCGCGAGCCCGCTCCAGTCGGCGGACGCGTCGAACGCCGCAAGACGCGTCGCCGGGCGCTTGACGAGGAGCCGCGCCGCCTTCCCCGCGTCGAGCGCGCTGCCGCCGCCGAACGCGACGACGCCGTCGCAGCCTCCCTCCCGGAAGGCCGCCGCCGCCGCCGCGACGTCCCGCTCGGCCGGGTTCGGCTCGACCGCGGCGAACAGCCGCCACGCCGTGCCCTCGCCGGCCGCGCCCAGCGCGCGCTTGAGCGCCGCGAACGCGGGCGTCGGCGGCAGCCCCGGGTCGGTCACCACGAGCGGTCGCCGACAGCCGAGCCCCGCGAGCCGCTCCGGCAGCTCCGCGATCGTCCCCGCGCCGTACCGCACCGTCGTGGGGAAGGAGAAGGTCGTCGGGGCCGTCACGGGGCCTATGATACTCCAGGCCTCGGGGCTAGCGACCCCCGGCGGCGGCGCACAGAGCGCCATACGACGCCGCGGTGACGGCGAGCTGATACGTCGTGAACTCGTTCATGGGGTAGCAGGTGCGGGCCTCGAAGTAGAGCTCCAGCGGCGGCCAGTCCTGCGCGGGCGGATACGCCGAGCGGTGCATCCACTTCGGGTCCCACGGGCCGGACTTCGGATCGCCCTCCCCCTCGTACCGGTACGGCCCCTCGGGGACGATGCCCGGCGCGACCGTCGGGCCCTTGGGCGAGTACCAGGAGTCCGGGTGGAAGACCATCTCGGGATGGCGCGAGCCCATGCCCGTGATCCAGCACATGTTGAGCGGGTTCGCGCCGAGCATGAAGTCGCACGTCGTCTGCATCGCGGTGACGAAGTCCGGCGACGGCTCCAGGACCTGCGCGACCAGCACCGGAAGCAGTTCCGGAACGGTCCCGAATCCCCAGGTCAGGGGCCGCCAGATGTTTCCGCCTTGCCGCCCCGCCCGCTTCGCGGCGGTCTCCACGAAATACGCGCGGGCGTACGCGACGGCCGCCTTGCGCAGCCGCGCCCGCAGCGCGGGGTCGGCTTCCTTACGCTCCGTGCGCGCGTACGTCCACGCGGCCCACCGCTGGTCGTACTTGTCGTTCTCCTCCAGCGCGGAGCCGTCGCCGGCGATCAGGAGATCGCGCTTGAAGGCGTCGTGGTACGCCGTGCCGCCGGTCGCACGGAAGAGGCAGGCCGCGGCGTGCAGCCTGAGATCCCGCACCTTCGCGGCGTCCCCCGGACGCTGGTGCGTCTCCGCCCAGTCCCACGCGCGTGCCGCGGCCCGGACGTACGGCGCACCCACATCGCCACGCGTGGCCTTCTCGAGCGCGAATGCGACGTGGGCGGCGGACGCGGCGAGTTTGTACGAGGCCTCGGGATCGGACGCGTAGCAGAACCACTCGCCGGTGTCGGCGGCCGGCCCCTCGCCGGGCTGCGGGAAGCTGTCCATGAAGAGCCCGACCGAGACGCCGCCGTCGGCGCGCTGCTCGCGCACGTAATAGTCGAGCCCCCAGCGCGCCTCGTCCAGGATGTCGGGGAGGCCGTTCCCCGATTCGGGAATGTTCAGCTCGCCGTCCGTGAACGCCGCGGGGTGCAGCTCGTACGCCAGCGCGAGCACGCCCGGGATCTCCGGGTGGCCCCCCTCGCGGTCCCAGTCCCCCGCGTCGTGGTAGCCGCCCCAGAGATCGCGGGTCTCCGGCGTCCCCATCGTCTCCTTGCAGGCGTCGCAATGCCCCTCCATGTACCGCAACGTGGACTGGTGGATGGGGTGCAGCGACGGATGATGGCAGAGCCCCCGCGTCCATTCCGTGAACGGCTTGACCAGCGCGGTGCCGCAGCGCTGCTGGTACATCCCCTTCATGACCGCGCGGAAGGCCGCGCGGTAGGCGTCGGGCGCGATCCGGAAGGGGAAGGAACACCCGATCCGGTCCACGGACACCACGTACTCCCCCGGCGTCGTGAGCGCCGAGAAGTCGCACTCCCAGACGGCGGCCCGCCAGTGGGAGCCCTCGCCCGGCTGGCGGCTGTCGGTCGTTTCGGTCGCGCTCCGCCGCAGCCGCACCGTCCCTTCGAACACGCTCGCCCGCGTCGCGGCGTCCAGGACCCGGAAGCGCCCACCCGCGCACTCGTCGAGGGGCAGCGGACCGGCGTCCCCGAGCCAGGCCGAGACGTACGCGAACTTGGCCCGCGCGGCCGGGTCGTACGCGAGCTGGCTCGCGTGGACCGCCTCCGACCGGGTCCGCGCGGGGTCGAAGCGCACGTCGATCGTCCCCGCGTGCGCGAGCAGGCCGCCGGACTCCACCCGGTAGGTCTCGCCGGGCTGCATGGGGCGCGGGAGCACCAGGAAGAGCCGGTGCTCCAACGTCCAGCGCGGCTTCCAGGCGGGCGTCGTCTCAATGACGACGTCGCGCCCCTTCGACTGGCGCGCGATCTTCGCGGGTCGGCGGCTCATCTTGTACGCCCGGTCGCCCGGACTGGAGATCCGCCAGGCGTTCCGGTCCGCCGCGCGCGCACGATTCAACGGGACTTCCGCGATCCGCTCGGGGGTCTTCTCGCCCGGGCCGGGATAGACGCCGTGCCCGTCCACCACGCGTAGTTCGATGATCCGGTCCGTGAGGGGCAGGGCTTCGACGAGGTCCGCGGCGCGGACCGGAGCCGCAAGCCAGGCGGCCAGCGCGAAGATCGCCCGCCGCACGGCTACTTGCTCTTGCCGACCCTCGCCGGCTTGCGTGGGGCGGCTTTCGCGAGCTTCGCCCGGGGCTTCGGCGTCTTCGTCACGCCGTTCGCGGCAACGCGGTAGACGACGAGGCTCTGCTCGATCCCCTTGAGCTGCGCCTGGCGCGCCTCCACCCGGAAGGGCGCTTTGAGCAGCTCCCTGACGCCCGGGGCGTTGTAGACGTCCTCGGTCAGGTAGATCTCTTCCGCGTCGGCGAGCCCCTGGACCCGGGCGGCGATGTTCACGGTCTGGCCGAAGTAATCGAGCCGGTCGTTGAGCGTGACGGCGATGGTCGCACACCTGTGCACCCCTATTTTCAGGATGATCTCCCGCGCACCGTGCTCCTGGTTGAACTGCTCGATCTCCTCGAGCATCTCCAGCGCCGCCTTCACCGCGCCGGCCGGGGTCTGAAAAGACGCCATGATCGCGTCACCGATCGTCTTGACGATGGCCCCGTCCTGGCCGCGCACGACCCGGCCCAGCCGGTGAAAGTGCTGCTGCACCAGCGCGAACGCCTTCAGGTCGCCGATCCGGTCGTACATCGCGGTCGAGCCCTTGAGGTCGGTGAACAGCAGCGTCAGGTCCTGGACCCCGATGCCCTCGGTGCCCCGGATCGTCTCCAACTGGAAGAGGTCCCGGAAAGATTGATTGGTGAACAACCCCTTGCCCGAGAGGAAGGGGTCGAATGTCAGCAGCGGATGTTCCCCCGAGAAGTAGTCCGGCGGCAGCACGACGATCGCGACCGCCCCGCGCTTGGCCGAGGCGTTCTCGACCGTCACCTCGATCGATCCCGGCCACGCGTACTCCTCCTTCGCGATGAGCTTGCCGTCGAGGATCTGGACCGGCACGCGCTGCGTCCCGGCCTTCGCGGCGCCCTTGAGGGGCAGCACGACGCCGGAGTTGTTCAGGAAATCGTGGATCAGCAGGAACCCGGCGCCGGCCTCCAACGCGACCACCCAGGTGTTCCCGGGTTCGACGTAGGCCAGAGACCTCGACATCTTCGCCATCGTGTCGCCGAACACTTCCCCGTTCGCGAGACGCCCCAAGCGCGAGAAGTGCACCTTGGTCAGGTAGTCCCCGACCGGGATCCGCTCGGGATGGTTGAAGACGATGTCCCGGACCTCGGGGGTGACGGTAAAGCTCACCATGATGAAATCGTCCAGTTTCGCCACGGAATCGAGGTGGCACAGGTGACAGAAGAAGTGCGCGTCCACCGTGCGCAGCGTCGAGAAGCTCGACACGACATCGCCGCAGCTCGGGCACAGGATGTGCCAGTCCATCCGGAAGAACCCGAGTTTCGTGGCGTGCAGGAAGAGGTCCGTCGCCTCCGCCACGGCGACGCCGCGCGCGCCGGCGAACCCGACCGGGTTGATCCGGAAGACCTCGGCGTCGTCCGCGGCGCGCAGAAACGCTTCCAGCTTGTAAATCACGCGCGGGCTCCAGGGCCGCGCCTTCTCCAGCTCGGCGAGCTTCCGGTCCAGGAGGGCTTCGTCGAGGGTCGGTGTCACGGAGGTCATGCCTCCGCCGTCACGACCCGGAACTGCTCGTAGGGCAGCGCCGCGTCGTCGAGGATCGCGAGCTCGCCGCTCCCGCGCTCCCGCACCAAGTCCTTCAGGTGGCGCGAGTCGTCGCGCAGGACGCGCCCCAGCCGCGGATTCACCCGCACCGTGAGCGGCGACCGCCCGCCCTCGCGGATCGTCCTGAGCACCTTGCGCGCGACCAGGATCGCGAGCGTCGCGGGCGAGAGCGTCCGGCCCCGCCCGCCGCACGTGGGGCAGGTTTCGGTCAGATGATGGTACGGCGTGTCGTCCACGCGCTTGCGGGTCATCTCCACCACGCCCAGGGGGGACAGGACCGCGACCTGCGTCTTCACGCGGTCGTGCCGCAGCGCCGCTTGCAGCACCTCCATCATCTGCTGCTGGTGCTCCGGGTCCGGCATATCGATGAAGTCCACCACGATGATCCCGCCGATGCCGCGCAGTTTGAGCTGGCGCGGGATCTCCTGCGCGGCCTCGAGGTTGGTGCGCAGCGCGATCTCCTCCGGGGAGCCCTCTTCGAACGGGTGCCCCGAGTTCACGTCCACGACGGTGAGCGCCTCGGTGAAGTCGAACACGAGCGAGCCGCCGGATTTCAGAAACACGCGGCGTTCCAGGAGCTGTTCGAGCTCGGCCTCCAGCCCGGTGCGCCAGAAGAGCCCGCCCGAGCCGTCCACCTCGATGGTCGATTCGAGATCCGGGTAGCGCTCGCGCGCGAGCCGCAGCAGCTCCTCGCCGGCCGCCGACGGCGAGATGCGGACGCGCTCCACCTGCGGCCCGCACAGGTCCCGCAGCGCGCGCACCCGCAGGGGGCTCTCCTGCCGCAAGCACGCCGGGACCGGCGAGTCGGACGCCCGCATCGCCAGGGCGTCCCATTCCTCGCGCAGCGCGGCGACGTCCCGCTCGAGCTGCTCCGCGGTCTTCTCCCGCGCGGCCGTGCGCGCGAGCAAGCCGAACTCGCCGGGCCGGAGACCGCCCAGGGCCGCCTCCAGCCGCGCCCGCTCGGCGCCATCCTCGATCCGCCGGGACACCTTGATCGCCTGGACGCGGGGCATCAGGACGACGAACCGGCCGGGCAGGCTGACCTGTTGGGTAACCTGCGCGCGCTTGCTGCCCAGCGGGCGTTTCGTGACCTGCACGACGAGCCGCTGCCCGCGCACCACGTGCTGACACTCGCCCAGCTCGGGATCGCGCAGCGGGAGGAAGGCCGACTCCCCCTCGCCGATGTCCACGAGCGCCGCGCCCACCGACTGCATGAGGGACACCACGCGGCCCGCGTAGATCGAGCCGACGCGCGGGAATTCCTCGGGACGCTCCAGCAGGAACTCGGTCAGCATGCCGGCTTCGCGGACGGCGACACGTTCTTCCCAGGGCTCGACTTCGATCAGCACTTCTTGGCTTGGCATGTAAGGCGGCCTTCCTTTCTATCTTCGGTGTTGCCGTCCGATATTCAACACGATACCAAGCAACCCGGCATTGATCAACAGCGACGAGCCGCCGTACGACAGGAGCGGCAGCGGGAGCCCCGTGATGGGCACGACGCCCATGGACATGCCCAGGTTGACGAGGGTTTGCGCGGCGAGCAGCGCGACGATGCCGACCGCGAGGTGGGTGCCCGCGTGGTCGCGCGCGCGATGCGCGATCCGCAGCCCCTCCATGTAGAGGAAGGCGTACACCGCGAGCAGCGCGAGGCACCCGAACCAGCCGAACGCCTCGCCGACGACCGACACGATGAAATCGGTGTGGTGCTTGGGGATGAAGTTGAGCCGGTTCTGCGGCCCGTGCATGTAGCCCCGGCCGAAGAGCCCGCCCGAACCGATCGCCATCGTGGACTGGATCACGGTGTACCCACCGCCCAGGGGGTCGCGGTACGGGTTGAGGAAGTTGAGCAGGCGGGCCTTCTGGTAGTCCTTGAAGAAGGCCCAGCCGAACGGGACGATCGCCGCCGCCGAGCCCGCGGCGCCCGCGAAGTACGTCCAGGGCACCCCCACGACGATCCAGACCGCGACCGCGCAGACCACGAGCAGCATCGCCGTCCCGAGGTTCGGCTGCCCCGCGATCAGCGCCCAGGGGATCCCCACCGCCACCACGCTCGAGAGGAGCCAGCGCCCCCAGCCCGCGCGCCGCTCCGTCGCCGCGGTGGACGGAGCGCCCGCGGCGAGCCGGACGGCCATGAGCAAGACGCCGAGCTTCGTGAACTCGCCCGGCTGGAGGTAGACCTTGCCGAGGTTGAACCAGCGCCGCGCGCCCGCGCTCGTGTGCCCGATGCCCAGCACGAGCGCGAGCAGGAAGAGCGCGCCGCCGTAGATCCACGGGCTCAGGCGCAGGAGGACGTGGTAGTCCACCGTCGCCATCACGAAGAGCGCGACAAGACCCAGCGCCACCCAGAGCGCCTGCTTCGCGGCGTCCGCCGGCAGCGGGAAGACCGTCTCCTGTCCGCCGGGCAGCGTCGCGGACAGCACGAGCGCCCAGCCCACGGCGAGGAGCAGCAACGCGCACCCCAGCGCGATCTTGTTGAGCGACCCCCAGAACCGGCGGAGGCGGTACAGCATGGCGTCAGTCGCCCGGAAGAGGACGCGGTCGAGCCGCCCGCGCCATCGCCCCGTTGAAGACGAATCCCGGCCCCGCCGGCGCGGTCACGCACGCCTCGTTCGAAAGCCGTCCCACCACGCCCCGCGCGTCCACCGCCGCGACCCGATAGCGTAGAACTGCGGCGCCTGCTTCGCGAGCTCAATCATGACTGCAATGTCCGCCCCATTCTGCGGACTGAAGAATACGACCCATTGGCTGACGTCATCTTGATAATAGGGTTGCGTGAGATACTCCCGGATCGCCAAACTTCCCGCGCTCCAGCCCACCAGGCGATAGCCATGCGCGGGCGGCCCCCCAAGATCACCCTCGACTCGCTTGAGCCAGCATCTGCCCGACGTGTCACCAGGATTCGAGTACGTCCGATCCCCCAGCTCCCGTCCCCAGTTGGTGATGGTATCTTCGGGGTCACTAAAAGAGTATCGGTAGATACGCACCGAAGTGCTTGTCTGTGATCCAAGATATGCCGCGATCTCTTCCCAATCCGTTTCATCGGACTGTTTGCCGTGCACCAATACGACCGGCTGCGGTGAATAGACTTCACACGATGGTCGTGACGGAAGCCCAAACAAGAAGAGTGGAAGTATGAACGTAGCCAACCAACGCCCTCGGTGTTCCAAAGATTCCGTCATGGTTTTCTGAAATATGCACCAAGAGTTAGGTCCAGTCCAACAGATAGTCCCCTATCCTCTGCTCCAGCAAATGTGAAGTACGGTCCAGATGTGCCGCCAGGTCCGCTGAATGGCCGAAGACTTACCGTGTAGTACTCAATGCGCACATTGGCAAGGGGGAATACGAATTTCAGGCCGTACTCCCTCAACAATCCGCTGGCACGATACTGAGCGCCATGACTGCGCCCAACAGGATAGTCTCCCCAGGTCGTGGAATGAACGTAGAGGTCACACGCAGAAAGAAACTCCCAGCGGTGGAGCATCTGGGCCCATCGTGGCCAGGCACCTGCCAGCGGAAGCCAGTGCACCTCGAGGGGCAGATATTCAACCAGACCCAATCTCGCCCCGGAGGTATCGTACCTGAAGCTCACTTGACCATCTTCGACATACCTGAAACTCCGCACTGGAACTGGGTCCCGCTTGGCGCTCCGATTGCCTCGGAGGGGCGTCACTGTAATCCCAAGGCGGGTGTACGGCTCGATGAATCCGGCGCCGAGGAACTCGAGACTTGTCCACTTCGTTCCGGTTGATAGCTCAAAGAGTTTCGCCATCCAAATAAAAGATCGATTCGTCGATAGCTGAGATGCACGCGCTTGGAACTCCTTGCCCGTCGCAGATGCCTGAGAACGGTCGGCAATCACGGTGGCAGGGAGACGCGCAGGCCCCAAGTCAGCGCCTCGCGCACCCACGACTGCGGCCGTTGCGGACGGTGGCGACCCAATCGGAATGGCAGGAACTTCCTCCCCCGCCCCCGCTGCGCTCGCCCACGTGCCCACACAGAGAGTCGCGACAATCGCCGAGAACGCCTTGGGCCACCACCGAAGGGTCATCGCAAAATCACCCGAACATCCCGAAGCATCATGTGTGCCGCAAGAGATCCCCTCGGACCCTGCGTGACGATCTCGGTCTCCTCCCCCAACGGCACACCGCCAACGACCATTCGTTTCTTCGTCTTGATGGACACCATCTCCTGACCTTCATCGTTGTAGAGACGCGTCACCAGGGCGAGGCCGTCCTCCGCGACGTCTTCTTCCATCCGCGCGAACACTTTCAATCGGCCCCGCGGCACCATCTCCAGGGTCGTCGTCTTCGGACCGAACCACGGTCGGTTGTGCCG
>CAYHEI010000021.1:0-15380 GCA_964355385.1 uncultured bacterium
CGTCCGTCCCGCCTCCCCCATCCGTCGCCCCTCCTCGCCCCGCAGCCGTTCCACGGCCGCCGCGAATCCCGCGGCGTCGCCGGGCGCCACCCGGATGCCACAGCCGCCGCGCGCCACAATCTGCGCGGGTTCGCTGTGCTCGGGCCCCACGAAGACCACGGGCCGGGCCGCCGCCAGCGACGAGTACAACTTCGACGGCAGCAGCGTCCCCTCCATCCCTGGCTTGAGCGTCACCACGTGGACCGCGGCCGCGGACAGCGCCTCCGCCAAGCGGTCCTCGGGCTGGTACGGCAGCATGCGGACGTTGCCGAGTTGCCCCGCCGACTCCCTCACTCCCGCCGTCTGCTTGCCGCCCCCGATGAGCAGGAACAGCGCATCCGACGACCGCTCCAAGTCTCTCGCCGCTTCGAGCATCGTCGCGAACTCATGGGACAACCCCATGTTCCCGGCGTAGAGCACGACGAACCGTCCCGCGAGTCCGTGTTCCCGTGCGAAGGTATTCTCGGCATTCGGCACCGGACGCACCCGCTCCGGATCGGTCCAGTTGTGGCACACCACGACCCGCTCCGGCGCCACCCCCTTTGCCAGCAGCCGCTCCCGCATCACCTCCCCAATGGCGATGACGCGATCGGCCCGCCGCAGCGCCCACCGCGAGACCGCCTCGAAGAACCGTGCGACCAGCGACCCCCGCCTGAGCACCCCCGCCTCCACCGCCACGTCCGGATACAGGTCCATGGACCAGTAGACGAATCTGGTTCGCTTCATCCACCTCACGAGTGGTCCCAGCGCGAAGATCATGGGTGGATCGCTCATGATGAGCGTGACGCCATGGCGGGGCAACCGTAGAATCCGCCACAGCGCGCCGGGATAGAACGACAGCGCGTTGAGAGCCCATCCCATCAACCGCTGCCGGTCGAAACGCGCCGTTCCCACCCGGTGAATCGCGATGCCACGGTGACTATCCCGGGGCGGAAAGAACCTGCCCGGATCGCCTCCCGCGGTATTGCTCGCCGCCACGGTCACGGCATGGCCCGCTGCCACCAGGTCTTCCGCAAGATCGGTTGCATGCCGTGCCGTCCCATGTTCATCCGGCCAGAAGAAACGGTTGATCAGGAGGATCTGCACGTAGTGTCGTTCTTTGCCGCTGCCAGGTGACGGTCGATGAGGTGCTGGTACTCCGCGATCATCGCGCAGTAGCGGTATCCGGGGACGCCGTCCAGGAACCCCTGGCGCAACACGTACATGTAGAAGAACCGTAGCCAAGGCCGGGCCGGGAGCTGGAAGGACAGCGCCTTGAGCGCGCGCCGGCGGCGGACCGGATCGCGCGACATGATGCCAACCAGCGACCCGCGGTCCGCCCGGACCTCCGCTGCCATCTCTCTCGCTTCAAGTTCCGCGTACCGCCGGTGTCGCGCCCACCAGTGGTCGAGCCCCTTTGCGAAGGGTTCGTGGATCAGATGGCCCCCTAGCGCTCCCAGTCGCCCAAGCGTCTCCGGATACTCGTGGACCGCACGCGCGGGGTAGCGCACCTGGTCCGGCCGGTAGAGCCTGACAAACCACGATGGATAGAGCGTGGAATGCTTGATCCAACGTCCCTGGAAGTGGTCCTTCCGCCGCACCCGGTACGCGACCGTGTCTGTCATGGGCTGAGAAGCCACCCCGCAGACCTCCCGAACCAACTCTTCGTCGGGCCTTTCATCCGCGTCGAGCGCTAGAACCCACGGATGCTTGTATGGGACGAGCATCCGGGCAGCTTCGCGCTGCGACCCATAATTCACGAACGCATGCTGGATCACCCTCGCCCCCGCGTCCCGTGCAATCTCCGGTGTGCAGTCCGTACTGAACGAATCGAACACCACCACGTCGTCGCTCCAGCGCACCGAGGCCAGGCAGCCGGGCAGGTTGATCTCCTCGTTGTGCGTCAGGACGAGAATCGAGATGCTCAACCGGGCTTCCGTGCCACCGCGATCATGGACTTGGCCAGCGGCGGGATGCGTCCCACAAGGTGGAACTTGATCGCTTCGAAGCCCGCCTCCCGCAACAACAGCGCGAGCGTCCGTTTTGACCAGAACTTGATGTGGCCGTGATCCCAGAGGGCCGTAAAGTGAGCATCCAGCTTCCCGGTGACCGCCAGCACGAGGTTCTTGAAGTAGCCGTGGTACGGAGTCGAGATGATCGCCGTGCCTCCCGGCTCCAAGAGGTCAAAGAGGCAAGACGCGTATCGCCGCGGCGCGTAGACATGCTCAACGACTTCCAGGCTCAAGACCAGAGGGAAGACTCCATGTGCGGCGCCAAGATCCTCGTCCGTCGAGCCAATGGAGAGCTGGATGCCGGGGTAGGCCTGGGCGGCTTGACGAATTCCCTCCTCCGATGGATCAACCCCCGTGACCTGAAACCCCTGCTGAGTCAGCACGTTGGCAACGGCGCCGTTCCCACAGCCCACCTCGAAGATGCGCTGGTCACGGCCCTTGGGAAGCGATGCATCGATCAGCGAGAGGACCACCGGGAGGAGGTAGGCGTGTGCGGCGTTCTGAGAGGCATCGGAATATTGGTACCCCGGATCCCCCCGCACGTCAGCCACGAGACTTGCGCAGCTTCCTGCGCTTGAGGAACCTGGCCGGGTTTCCCCCCACCACCGTCCACGGTGCCACCGACTTAAACACACACGCACGAGCGCCCACGACTGCGCCCTCCCCGATGGTCACGCCCGGACCAACGAAGGCATCCGCCGCCACCCAAGCATGCGATCCGATCCCAATGGGACTCGCCACAAGTCGCAACTCCTTGTCTTGAATGTCGTGGCTTGCACTGCAAAGGAAGGAGTACTGGCTAACAGTCGCGTCGTCCCCGAGGATGATCCGCTCGACGGAATAGCAGTCCACCCACCGGCCCAGGCAGCTACGATCGCCCATTGTGAGATTCCAAGGTGCCCAGATCCGTACTGACGGGTAGACGTGGGACCCTCGGCCGATACGGGCTCCGAACAACCTAAGAAGGAACCTTCTCCAACCGAACAGAGGCACAGGAGTCGGTCGGAACGCGACCGCCCACACAAGTTCCCAAAGAAGACGACGACCCAGGTTGATCATGTCATGTCATCCTGACGCATGAAGGGCGGCTCCCCCGGCCGAGGAGCCATGCATAGACCTCAGCCATCTGTGCTCCAATGTCCCCCCAGTTGAACTTCTCCCGCACCAACGCGCGCCCTCTCTGACCCATTCGGCGCAAGAGGGAATCTGGCAACTCCATGAATCTCCTAATTCCCGACGCCATCCGCCGCGCGTCATACTGGATTTTCACCGCGGCACCTGCATCGAAGCCCGCCTCCAAGTTGCACTCCTTGGTCATGAGCACAGGCAATCCGGCCGCCCAGGCTTCCAGAACGGCAACGGGCATTCCCTCGCTCTTCGAAGGAAGGACGAATGCGTTGCAAGCGGCCAGCGTTGCATTTTTCATCTTCCCGAACTGAGGTCCGACGAAGAGCACCGTCTTGCCGATGTCAACCTGCATGATCCTCCTCGTCAATGCGTTAACATAGCGCCGCTCTCCCCAGCCAGCGAGGATGAGACGCCACCGGGGGAGCTGCACGTCTCGCCTCTGGAGCAAGGCCCAGGCCGCGAGCAACTCCTCGATTCCCTTCTTGGGATGCAAGCGACCAAGAAACAGCATGAGCCGGGGGCCTGAAGGCACTTGAGACTTCCACGACGGCGAGATGGTACGGGTGTAATGCATGCGATCCACTCCGTTGGGAAGAACACAGATCGGATTCTCGAGGCCGAACTCACGGAAGGAGGCTGCTTCTGCATCGTTCAACGCGTGCAAGCAAGCGCAGGCTGACAAGGCGCCTCGCTGAAAGAGGAGCGATGCCAGGATCTTCTTGACACGTGATCGTGCCAGGGCCCACTTGTCCAGCATTCCATGTGGCGAGATGACCACCGGGCGTCCAGTCCGGATCCGCCATTGCTCGCAGGCAACTGACGGATACATCCAGATGCCGTGGAGGTGAAGCAGATCGAAGCGTCCATTCTCCAAGACGGCTCCCAACTCGGGTGAATACCCAAATGCAGCTGGTCCGAGCGGACGGGCTGGCATAACGGGGGTGGGCGCCCAGCGCCTCCGATCCTGGCTGGTCCATTCGTCTTCCAATCCGACCGCGCGTACTCGCGCTCGTTCTGTCCGCCCAACTGCTTCAGCCAGCATGCGAGACGCGTCGAAGATGCCGCCGGCTTTCCGCGAGAGCGAAGACAAGACCATCCCGATGGCCATTGGCCGCTGGTGCCTCCCATCCGGACACCCCCTCATCGGTGCCTCGATTTGTCATGTGCCCGATCTGCCACGATCACGTCGATTGCATCCGACAACTGCTCGGCCCATCGTTGGCATGACCACGCTGCAATGATGCGGTGTGAAGAAGCTCCCATCTTGTTCAACCGTGTCGCCTCTCCCGCGATTCTCCGCATGAGCCGCTGGAGGGCGTCTTCGTCATCCGGATCGAACAGGTAGCCATTCATACCTGGGACCACAAGATCACCCGCAGCACCTGCCCGCTCGCTGACGAGCACGGGAAGCCCACACGCCATCGCCTCGTTGACCACCAGCCCCCAGGGCTCGCTACGGCTTGGCAAGATGAAACACGAAGCAAGCGCGTACATACTCGGTAGGTCTGACAACTGCAGGAAGCCAGGCCAATGCACTCCCCCGAGCCCCAGTGCGGCCGACTGCGCATGCAGGGCCTTCTCCAGTGGGCCCGACCCGACAAGAACAAGATCCCAGGGCTTGGTCGTCGTCTCCCGCCGATATCTGCCGTAGGCGCGCAGCAGCAGAGGGAGATTCTTCTCCGGTGCGAAGCGGCCCACATAAAGGAAATACTTCTCGGGAAGTCGGAGTCGCTGCCTGTGCGCACGTGGTCTTGCCCTGACACGACGGGCTTTGCGCGCGAACAAGTCGTTGTCGACCACATCGTATCCCTTCCAAATACGCGCTACGGGAAACCCAAGCTTCGAAAGATAGGCGGCCGACCGCTCGCCCCCGACGAATGCGGCGGAGAAGTATTTCCTAATAAACCAGCCCTTTGCCCACTCGACTGGCCACAACCGGAAGCGATCAGCTTCGGTCGATTCAGACATGAGGACGGCCGTCTGTCCGCGAGCTCGCAGCCATCGAGCCGACTCGCGGAATGCCGGTTCCGAGTATCCAGAGATTGCGACTACGTCCGGATCGCTCTTCTCAAGTTCGCTCCTCAGGGCGCGCTTCAATACTCCAGAAGGAATGTCGTCAACCGACCCGGCCTTCTGAAGCGCCCGGTACTTGAACGGGAGCATCGTCCTGGCAACGTTCCATTGTCGGTTGCTCTCAGCACTCCCAAGTGTCCAGACCTCAGTGTCATGCCGATCAAGCCGCTCAAGAGCTGCGTACCGAGCAACTGAGTAGGGGGCGAGTGCTCTCGCCAGGATAACGACCTTCATCGATGTGGCGCCGCAAAGACGACGAGCCCCTCGGAGACCTGCGGCGCCAACGATCTCAGCGGCGCCATGAGCACGCCCTCGATCGCACGCTTGAATGTTCCATCGGGGATTGAGGCGTAGTAATGCATGCGCTCAATCCTGAACTCGTGCTGCTCCAGCAGACGTGTCAACGTCAGAGCCGAGTAGTATGCGACGTGGTCGGGGTGGACAATCTCCCGGCCGAGGCATGCTCTTGCGAATGCCTTCGCTGAAAACGCGTTGGGAACCGACACGATGAGCTGTCCTTCCTTTCGAAGGACTGACCGGCAGCTCGCCAAGCAAAGTCCAGGATTCGGAAGGTGTTCGAGTAGTTCTCCTGCCACGATGGCGTCGAAAGTCTCCGTGAACCCGAGGTCGTCCAAACGCGTCACGTCTCCCCTGACAACTTCACCGAAACCAAGTTCCTCGCGTAGATAGCGTACGCCTTCCGGGTCCAGGTCGATCCCCACTACGTTTCGTGCCACACGACGAATGTGAGAGTGCAATAGTGTCCCGGTGGCAGCACGCATCACCTGAAGGGGTGCATCTGCACAGCCAAGGTGGAGGACATTCTGACCACTCACTGCGTCAAGAATCGCTTGCTTCCGATCTACAAGTCCATGGCGAATGCTCATCTTCCCCCCAAGGTACTGTTCACCCATGTCTCATGCGAGTCCGATCGCCGCCAGGAGCCGTTGGCCATATCGTTCAAGTGTATAGGCTTGTGCTCGCTCTCTCGCGTTGTCCGATGCCTCCCGAAGAAGCGCCGGGGAAGCGAGGTACGATTCCAGTCGTTCAGCAATGGCAGCACTGTCACGAATGGCGACGATGGCACCGTCAACCCCATCCCGGACAACTGAACCGGCATTGGGCGTGGTAATCACAGGCAATCCAGCCGCGAGTGCCTCATAGGTCACACCGGCAGATCCTTCGCAGAGCGACGGCAACACCAGGACATCGGCGCGCTGGTACTCCTCACCTACTTGCGGTCTTGGAATCGCGCCGATCCACTCGACCCACGGACGATACTCCCTGAGATACCGCATCGGGATTGAGATCGGCCCAACAAGCCGCACCTTGACGCGATGGCTGCCAAGTCGTTTCGCGGCTTCAAGGAGGTAAGGAATTCCCTTGCGCAGGCAAACTGAACCGACACAAAGAATGCGCAACTCACCGCTGGCCAGCGGTCTCATGGCGAACTGGAAACGGCTTGGATCCACCCCAAATGGTACATTCCGCACCTTCTTTGGGCTGACACCACAAGCATGGAGGGCCCCCCCGACAAACTGCGAGGGTGACAGGATACGATGTGCAAGTCTCCATTCGGCACCCTCCCGCGACTCCATGACGGCGTCCGATGCCTGCGCAGCAGGCAGTTTCGGTTCCCATCCTGGCCAACGCAATACTTCTTCTCTAAGGATTGCCCTCTGAACCGACCAAGGCGCCAACGTCTGATCTAACACGCAAGTCACGCCGAGCGTCCTTGCCCGCTCAAAGACCTCCAAGGCGGCGCCATTGAACGCATAGACAATCCTTGCGCCAACAAGTCCGTCCGTAGCAACTCGGCGGCCAAACGCACTCGCCGTATGCAAATCCACACTCATCGGGTCTGATCGCCAATGCACAATTCTGCGCGCGAATGCATGGTGCAGGCCGATTAGGTCGTAGGCTGTTACCCGACGGGGGTCTATGTCAGCCATGCTTCGTGTAAGAGCCCGTCGCAGGAGCCCGGGCATCCAGGACAATCCCTTCAGTCCTGCAAGAGCGATTAACCAGGGCTTATTCCCAGCATAGAAATCTGTGTAGAACCGCCCCATCCGTCCAGCTCGGCTGAGGATCCCTGGGACCGCATAGCCTCTCCGCGCGCCGCGCATCGCGCCGTGAATATCAAAAGAGGATACGTCGATTGGAGTCATCCCTCTCGATGGAATCACAATATCCCCCCCTGCCTGCGCGGGAGTGACAATCCTACGATCCGTCGTTTCGCGAACCAGAAGGCGGGTAGGGTAAACGCACCGTACATGATGACTGAGGAAAGAAACCATTGCGTGTTGTGGGTGATGCTGAGTAGGGAAGGTACGAGCAGGAGAATGTACCACACTTCCGCATGTGTGTCGCGTTGAGACGCACGATCGTACAAGTTCCTCAAGATGTAGGCGATGAGGAAAAACTTCAGGCACCCGAAATACCAAAACGATCCAAAACAATCCACCAGACCCGTCAGGGTACTCCCTGTGTTGGGCACGTAACCCCACACATCCTCAGCAAGTCTTGCGTGTGGCGCGATGGGAAGCATCATGGCATCCTTGGCCTTCTCCCCCACAATCTGCCCTGGGACGAAATTGAACACGAAGGCGTTCCAATGATACAACCCATAATCGAAGGAGCGCCGCAGGGCCATGGCATCCATGTAGTATGACGCGTTGCACAGCTCGTAGCTTCCTCCTGCAAGTACCTGTTCCAGATTCTCCAGGAATGGAATCTCGACCACCGTGCGGGCGGCTCCCGGATGGCCAGACATCATGGCGCGATACTCGCCAATCCCTTGGTTGGCAAGAATCGCCAAGGCGAGTACGGGCCCCACAAGCCATGGAGGCACCCCGCGGCCTCGTTCAAACCACCGGGGCAGAAGCAGGGAAAGCCCCAATGCGACCGCCGTACTTCTGCGCCCAAGAAAGACCACGCGCTCCAGGAGCACCAACACGGATATCGTGGTGATCACTATCGCGCCGACGCTCCTATGACGAAAGGCGTAGATGGCTGCCAAGGCAAGTCCGCCGTACATCATGTTGCCCAAGAACAAGAGTGCCACGGGAAGTCCCGTACCCAGGAACAGGTCTGCATCGCCCAGCGACATGAGACGTACAGCGATATGAAACACTGCGCCAACACTTGTGAGGACCGCCGCACCAACTAAGAGCGTGCTGTCGTCGTACACCATGGAGCGGGGCGCCGTCACAACGCGGGAGCGATTGTATCCCACTGACAATGAGACCAAGCAAAGAGTCGCCATGACGGCCACCCGCGCGATGGCGTCCGTCGGCACTGCTCGATCGGACACCAGACCGATCAATTGTGGGAGTGCGAATCCACCCATGGTGCATGACGCAAGAAACGGATACTGGAAATAGCCGCCGGGTGTCTTCAATCCATGCCAACCCACCGCAACAACTGTGACGCCCAAGACGGCGACGGCCAATTCACCGATCACGGATCACCTCGTCAGCTGCCCACAAGAGAAGCCGCCGAGATTCGGTTGCACAATCGTGCTCTGGAGATCCCGCCCGGCATCGCAAGCCCCGACCAACCCACGTTGTGCGTGACGATGAAGAGTACTCCGGCTAGATTCCATAGTCATATCTTCCGATCCACAGCTGCAGTGTTACGGTTTCGGCGCTCAACAACAGTCGAGATGAGACGTAAGTGCATTGCAGCGATCGCTGCTGGGGTATGAGCCTCGAGATGTCGCCTTACCTGCTCAGACGGGCTGTCAGCCGATCTGCCAGAAGTAAGAGCCCGACGGATTGCAGATGCAAGAGCGACCGGATCCCCTGGGGCGGCAAGCTCGCCACATTCGCCAAGGGCCTCCGGAATGCCACCCGACCGGCTTCCCACGACGGCACACCCGCACGCCAGGGCTTCGAGAACAGCAACACCAAAAGTTTCAAAGCGTGAGGGAGCAACCGCGACCCGGTGACACCTTAGAAGCCGTGCGATCTCGGCGGGCTCTCGCCTCCCCACGAAACGGACGCTCGCGAGAACCCCCAAAGCTCCGCCCAGATGTTTGAGCTCTGCGGCCTTGGGACCATCTCCCACTATCGTAAGGGTGATTCGATCGCCACCCTCATGTAGGAGCGACAAGGCTCTCAGCAGGACATCCACGCCCTTCTCGGAGGAAAGGCGACCTACGAAGATCAGGTCATTGTCCGCTCGCACATCCCGATCCACGCAGAAGACGCGGTCATCATAGGGATTGGGGATGATCGCCGTAGGAAACGGCAGAAGATCAGCCATGGCGCGGCTGACGGAAATGTGATGCGCATGACGAGAAGCGAACAGCTTAGCCCATGGAATTCTGTATGCGAGCGAATGATGGATGATTATCCAGGGGCGATTCAGGATGAAAAGCGGCCACGCCGTCCTTAGAGCCGGACCGTTCTGAACCAGAACATCGCACCATCGGATGAGGCGCATTGCGTCTACTGCGCGAGCGCTCTCCACAACTCGGTACGAACCGCCGTCCTCCCGAGACCCAGGCGTTACGGTCAGGACCGTGACGTCGTGGCCGGCCCTCGCGTATTCGGAAGCGAGCAGATCGACGACAGTGGGAATGCCTCCGAACGCGGGCTTGAACTTTGCTGATGTCACGAGCATCTTCACATGCGCCGCCGTCTTGCCAAGGATAACCATCTAGCCTTTACCACGATCTCAGAACGAACGTCCCTCGGAAGCCATGCGATCCATCCGAACCAGGCAACTGCCGGCACGGTGACCGCCGCAGCACCGACAATACCGGTGATCGATCGGGCATCACATACTCGGAACACGAGCCAGTTAAGCCCCAGAGAAACGACACACACCATGCAGACCCCTCGCCACAACCAAGGGATGAAAGTTCCCGTTGACGCACCTGATGCTTCGCAAGCAGAGCGTTGGATCGGGTAGTAGCCGAATAGTGCCTCAGCTGCAATCAAGCTCGCGACAACACCAGGCAATTGCAGAGAGGACACTAGCGCCACCGCGCCCAACAGTCCGACCGTGCTGGAGAGGAGAAGGCTCACTGCGAACGTTCGATGTCGATTCAATGCGAGCGAAAAGATGCAGCTTGTCTGCCATGTCGCGGCTAGGACGGAGTAGGCGATCAGGATGTGCAGCAACCCGGGCTGAACCGGGACTTGGCCCGATGTCCAGATGCCAACCACGAAGTCACCAGCAAACCAGAGCCAGCCGCCGACGGCAGCGGACAGGCAAATGGCAATCCCACTGACGGCGTAGTGAAGTCTGGCCAGTCGGTTATCGGTGCCCCGGCTTCCCAACAGGGTGATTTCTGGCCAGAGGGCAGCGATGATCAATCGTGTCACCTGTTGAGGGACATTGGACACGGTCCGGACAACCGAGAATTGGGCAACAGCAACTGCGCCAAGCGAGTACGACACTACCAGTAAGGATCCATGAAGTGTCATGAATGAGGCGATTGAAATCGCGGAAAACTGAATTGCTGCCGGCAACATGGGGACGAGAAGAGCCCAATGCCCCCTTGTCGGCACTGGAAGGAATCCGGTACGAGCGTTCCACAAGTCCACGATAACGACACCGCTCCCGAGAGCCAGGGCGAGCGGATACATGGCCGCCACAACAACGGGTGACCCAGACCACCACAACGCTAGAAGCACAAGAAGGTGTGTCAGCAACGAGATCCAGTTCCAAGCCCAAGTTGTCCTCGCCATATTCCCCGTGGTCCGGTAAGCCGAGATGATCTGACTCGCGGGAAGGACCAGGAGAAACCGTGCTGAGAACAAGACGAGTACTGACCAGAGAGCTCCCCGGCTCATCCGGTGGACGTTCAGCCATTCCCGGAGAGGCAGCCAAGCTCCAGTAACGGCCACGAGCGCCAACGCCACTCCGGCCACGAGTAGAAAGAACTTCGTGAGGATCGCCTGAACCTCGCGATAACGCGTGTGATTGCCCCGTCCATGTTCGCTCGCCAGTTCGTTCAACCCCGCATTGCTGATCCCGAAGTCAAGCCAAGTGACGGCGGAACCAAGACTGGTCACAGCAAGCCATTCGCCGTACTCCTGGGAACTCCACCGTGCGAGGAAGATCGGCACGAGAAGAAGCCCCGCCATGGCGTTGATGGCCTGGCTCGACAGGAGGGCAGTCATGGACCTGAGCGTATTGCCTAGGAAGCTCATCGAGGCAGGCAGAATGCGTTGCAGAACTTCGGCAGTTGATATGCTGACACAATCGTCGGGGAAAGCCTCCCCCCCCGTTCAATACGTCGGACGTCGTAGCCAAGTCTCTTGAGAAACGCCATTAGAAGACTCGAGGATGCCCCCCCCCGTCGAAGAGCCTCTTCATTAATTTCAATCATAAGCATTGGTTTGAATCTTCGGAGAGTCATTCGAGAACCCTTCAGGGCCGAGAGTTCCGCCCCCTCGATATCCAATTTGATGAGGTCGATACGTCTGATCTTCAGCGAGCGGACCACATCGTCGAGCCTCACCACTCGCGACATGACGCCCGAAGAGTCTCGCTCCGATGGTGGGTACAGGCTGAACAAGCCGTCGTTCGCTTGCTCACCAGGCATTGGGTCTTGTCTAGAGAACCGCACACGTCCTTTCCTGTGCGAGAGCCCCGCCGCAACGAGATGAACGTGATGCAGCCCGTTCATGTCAACGTTTGTCCTCAGAATCCTGGCCAAGCGAGGTATCGGCTCGAACGCTATGACCTGTCCATGACTGAGAAGCTTCGCCGCTATCAGCGTGAATTCCCCGATATTCGCACCAACGTCGAGAAACGTCATGTCCTGAGACAGGTATCGCCTCAGCACCTTGATCTCGTTTATCGAGTGGATACCGTACCAATAGATCCGACTGCCCACGTGCTCCCGCGGATCAAGTCGAATGCGCAGATTCCCGTCAAAGCCCTCTACCACAACGTAGCGAGAGACCCCTGCACAGACGCCCAGCACGTGCCGGATGGGCTCGATGACTCGCCACGCACCCCTCACGGATCCGAATTGTCGAGTTATTCGTGCGGCGAGCATGGTCAAGCCAACGCCAATCAGCATCGAAGTTCCACGGTGGTACGAGGTGCTGCGGCGTGTGCGCCAGATACGGCTCGCGTCACCCTCCTGTATAACAGTTCGCATGCCCTCCCTGTCGCTCGACGAGCGCTTGGCTCGGCGCCCTATCGTTCACCTGACCCCCCGGTACATCTGGAACCGGCTGGGCACGATCATCCGCGAAATCACCCATCCGGACGAGCCGTGGTTGACCGAGGAGGCAATCGAGATTCTGGAACGGCTGCTCCATCCGTCGGATATTGGCGTGGAATTCGGTTCCGGCCGCAGCACGGCGTGGTTCGCCTCCCGGACCAAACGGCTGTGGAGCGTTGAGCACTCTCCGAAGTGGCACGCTCTGGTCCGCCAGAGACTCGTTGAAGCGGGATGCAGGAATGTCTCCTACCATCTCGTCCGAGCGAATGAGAACCGTCCGACCGACCCGGAACGCCATCGTTACGTCAGATTCTGGAACGCCGCAGGGCCTCGCCGATTCCACTATGCTTTGATAGACGGGCTGTACAGGGATCGGTGCGCGCTGGCCGTCGTGGATCATATTGCACCCGGCGGTCTGCTGATCGTGGACAATGCCAATTGGTATCTGCCCCATCAGTCGCGCTCGCCGAATACGGCCCGAAATCCCAGCAGCCCACTCTGGGCACGATTCGCCGCCGCAGTGAAGTCATGGCGCCGTATTTGGACATCGAACGGAGTGACCGACACCGCCGTGTGGATCAAGCCATAAGACCTGACTAGCATGCGCGCGCCAGGGGACACCCTGGGACGCCGCACGTGCATCTGGTCCGGCCCTGGCACACCCTTGACCGGCCCTTGAAGGGGTTTGGTGATCACTTCAAGGCCTCACGGCCTCAATGCAAACCCCCGTTCCGTTGAGCACTCTCCCCTCTTGTTCCACATCCCGAATCTGCGGAATCCGGCTTTCCCAGAGGCGCTTCTCCTCGACCTCAACGAAACCAAGTGTTTGCAGGAGAACCGCCAAGGACTCGCCATCGTACATCCATTTGTGACTGTGGAAGTCGTAGAGGGCGGTGTACGAACGGTGCAGGATACCTCCTCCTGGCCTGGACTCCGTCCTCACCATCAACCGTCTGTTCAACCGATCGGCGGGCGGCTCAGTCGCTGATCCATCGGCATGAGTGTTCCCGCCCACCGTCCCCCTGCCCAGGTATTCGAGGACAATTGCGCGCAGATCAGGCACAACGAGTCGGATCATCCCATGCGGACGCAGGACCCTTAGGCACTCGGCCAGGAGACGTCGCGCCTCGTCGTGGTACAGGTGTTCCAGAACATGAGAGGCGTAGATGCAGTCTACGCTTCCGTCAGCGAAGGGCAGCGGCGCGACCAGATTATGAAACCGGATGTTGGACGTCCAGGCCACCGAGGCCTGTTGTGAAGAGATGACTCTGATCGATCGAAGGAATGTTCGTATCAGCGGATACCTCGACATTCGCGCATTCCAGGAGCCGTCGATGTTGATCCACCCCTCCGGAGTGGTCAGACCACACCCTAGATTGACTTTGACCGGGACCAAGGATTCTGAACTCACCGGCGCTTCAAGGCGAACGTCTCCCGCCCCAGGACAACGCCCACCATACTGGCTGCAAAGCCCCTCCACTCCGGATCATGCGGTACGCCGCCGAGCTGAAGGAACTGGATCAGTTCGCAGAACACGCCGACCGCGGTCAGCAGGGCGTACTCCGCCCAGGGGGGCCGGAGCGGAGCCGTGGCGGCGCACAGCAGGGCGAGTGCGGCAAAGGACCAGCCGGCGAACAGGATGACGTGCAGCACGCGCATGCCGGTGGGCGAGAAGTTCATGACGGTGAAGTAGGCCGTCCAGCAGAGCGCGGTTACGACCACGAACCCGAGCAGGGGCATCTTCACGCGCAGCCGGGCGATCCCCTCAAAACACCGACTGCGGGACGTCGATGACGTCCTCGGACTGGATGGGGAGGTCCTTGGCCTTGTCGCCCTTGGCGATGGCGTCCACGGGCACATTGAGGGAGGCGTTGGCGTGGTAGCATGTGGCCGTGGGCATTGGGACCAGCTCGAAGCCGTACCGGATCGCCCTCAAGAATCGGCGCCCGAACATGCGCCGGGTCAAAGCCGCGCTCCAACGCATCCTCGCGAGCCCAGGGGACCCGAAGCTGAAGGGGAAGACCACGGAGCAAATCGTCCGGATGACCAGAGCCTCGCGCGAGCGAATCTGGAAGGAGCGCCTTGCGCCTCATCCTTGACTCGAACGTCTTCGTCGCGGCATTCACAGAACCCCGTCCCCCCGCCCTCACCCGTCTCCTCCTAGTCTTGATGGAGCGGGCGCACGAAATCGACCTCGTCGTGAGCAGGACGATCCTGGCCGAGGTCAAGCGCAATCTCTCCCCCCAGAATTTCGACAAGTGCTGGGGGCTTCTGCACGCGCTCCGCGTAGCGCCCGTGGAGGAATGGCAGGTTCCGTTCGACCTGGGGGCGAAATATCAGGCCGCCGGGTTCAAGCCTGGTGACGCCTTCATCGCCGCCCTCGGCGAGTCGGCCGATGTGGACTATCTGGTCTCCGAGAACCGGCACTTCATGGATCGGTCCCGCGTCCCGTTTAGGGTCGTTCGCGTCGCCGACCTCTTGGGCCTTCTGGAGAGGTAGCGCTCGCCGCCCGCCCATCCCCGCGGGAACCGCCTTGCCATCGGGCACCGTCAGAACACCGACTGCGGGACGTAGATGACGTCTTCGGACTGGAGGCGGAGGTCCTTGGCCTTGTCGCCCCGGGTGACGTCGTCCACGGGCACGAGGTCCGCCGGCTCCAGGGTCATCCCCAGTACGTCCGCTCGGAGCGGCGCTCGATGGCCGTCATGCTGACCATCCCGGAAGTTGCACCGATCCGATTGAAGGGGCATCCGGAATTCGTGCGATCTCAAGCCGCCTGCCCCGGCCGACCCGGGCGTCGCGCGAGCCGCGGCGCAGGCGCCGCACCAGCGAGCGGTTCGACAGGATCTCGCGCATTTCCTCCGGCTCGACGAACTCCTGCTCCCACAACCGGCGGACCGCGGCTGTCTCGATCAGATTCCACACCGGGCGGCTGCCAGCCTTCGCAGGGTCGAGGTATC
>CAYHEI010000022.1:0-5082 GCA_964355385.1 uncultured bacterium
GGTACCCGGCGCCGCCGAAGCCGACGAAGTACTTCGTCGCCGGATCGACGCGCAGGGGGAACTGCTCCATCGAGGTGAAGCCCGAAGCGGCCACGTCCGTCCAGGCCGTCGCCGCGGGCGCGAACTTCTGCATCGTGTCCACCCGGCCGCCGCCGTCGGAGCCGCCCGCCGCGTAGATCTCACCGTTGCGTTCGAGCGCCCCGAACGACCGGCGGGCGGTGAACGTGCCCGTCGGCGCGAGCAGGGCCCAGGCGTTCGACCCGCTGGACGGCCGGGACTTCTCGAGCGAGGCGATCACCCCGGCGCCGGTGTCGCCGCCCAGCGCGAACAGCGACCCGCCCGCCGGGACCAGCTCGTGCGCGTAGCGCGCCACGTTCAGCGGCGCGAGCGGGGTCCAGCCGATCACGTAGGGCGCGGGGGGCTCCACCGCGATGGCGGTCACGGTCGCCGACCAAGGGCCGTCCAGATCGCACGCGTCCCGCGCCGCCACCGCGTAATGGTAGAGCACGCCGTTGCTCACCGGCGTGTCGATGAACACCGTCGCGCCCGCGCCCGTCGTCGTCCAGTCCAGCGCGTACGGTCCGGCGGGGTCCGTGGCGCGGTAGACATGGTAGCCGGTGACGCCCAGCGAGCCCGCCACGACGGGCGGCGACCACGCGAGCACGACCTCCCGCGGTCCGAATGAAACGGCCGTGAGTCCCGACGGCGGCCCGGGTTGCTGGTACACCGTCGTCCCGACGGTTTCGCTCTGGACGAGCAGGCTCGCGGAACCGTCGAACCAGGTCCCGCTCGCGGCGTTCAGCACCAGTCCGCCCGCGATGAGCGTCGCGCTGATCCGGACCGCATACATCAGCTCCCCCGAGGCGAACCGCCCGACCGGCGACACCACCCAACGGAGGATCAGGGGGCCCGGCGTGCCGTCGGCCGGCTCGCCCGCGAGCCAGGCGCCGCCGAGCACGGCCGAGAACATCGGGGTCACCGTGGCGCCTGCCGGAGCTCGGACGACCAGGCTGGGCTTGCTGTACGCGGTCCCGTTGGGCAGCGTGTCGTAGATCGCGAACGTCGCGGCGGTCATGGCCGTGGAGTTCGACCACGACACGGTGTACGTCACCACCGTCCCCGCGCAGGCCACCGGAACGTCACCCCGTTTGTGCAGGCTCAGGACCGGCGGCACGCTGAAGCCGAAGGTCTCGTTGTCCGCCGAAAAGTACATCCAGCCCTCTGGGGTTACGATCGGAGACGTCAGATTATTGGCGAACACCGACCCCAGCCCCGCGCGCCAATCCCAGAGAAACGCGCCGTCGGACGCGCGGAGGAGTTGAACGCCGTCGTCCGTGGTCCCCAGCTTGCACGAGACGACGACGCGGTTGCCGCCGGCGATGACCGGCGGCGCAATCTCCGTGGCAGCGCCGCCCCCGACGGTCGTGGTCCAGAGGATCGAGCCGCCGGCGTTGACGGCGGACACGACCGTCCCGCGCGACACGTACGCCGTCCCATCCGCGTCCACGGCGATCCCCGTCGGGGCGGGGGTCATGGGCGTGGTCCACGCGACGACGCCGCTTACCGGGTCGAGCAGGTTCAGGTCGTTCACCGCGACGAGGATCCGGCCGTCCGGCCGCACCGCGACGGGGGAGGCGTAGGGCAGCGCCGACGGAGTCCCCGCGAGGGTCTGCGTCCAGCGGATCGCGCCGTCCGCCGTCAGGCACACGACATTCGCGATCGCGCGCTTCACCACGTACACCACGTCCCCGTTCATGAGGACGGCGGCGCCGCCGGCCTGGCTGTTGATCGCTTCCGGGAAGATCCAGGGCGTGGCCGGGAGCGACCCGGTGAAGATGCCCCGGAAGTCCCCGTAGTCGTTGCCCAGAAAGAGAAACCCGTTCCCCATGAACGCCGGGCTCAGCTTCACGGCCTCGAAGCCGTTGGAGCTGTTCATCTGATAGCTCCACCGAAGCGTCAGGGAGGGCAGCAGGTAGGAGAAGAGGGATGTCTTCCCCGCCCCCGAACGCTGGGCGAAGTACAGGACGTCGTCGGGCGAGATCACCGGCGAGGCGTCGATGGACTCGGCGGTGGGCTGGACGATCGGACCCGCGGCGCCCGTGAAGGCGTCGTACGCGGAGCAGTAGCCGCCCTTCGCCCCGGTCCCGTCCTGGACGGTGTACACCCAGCCCTTGTGCTGCACCTGGCCGCGGACGGCGTACGCCTGCGGCGGGGAGTTCCAGACCGGGACGAACTTTCCGGGAACGACCGCGGGAGTGCGGCCGGAGAGGAAGACGTCGCCCGGAAAGCGGTGCCAGCCCGACCACGTGGGGAGGCCGAGCGCGGGCCCCGCGTACGCGCTCGCACCGAGGGCGTCCACGATCGTGACGAGGTACGCGTAGGTGTTCCCGTACGCGGGGCTCGCGGAGGGGTCCTGGTACGTCGTGGACGCCGCGTTCGGGAAACCGCCTGGAATGGGCGCGTAGATCCGGATCAGCTGCGCCCAGGGACCGGCCGGGGTCGTGGCCCGAAAGACCTCGTAGCGGCTGATGGGTTGCCCGGCGCTGATGTTGAGCAACGACCAGCTCAACTCGACGACGTGCGGACCGGACTGGACCGCCAGCACGGGAGCAACGGGCACGGCGCGGCCGAGCGAGGCCAGCAGCACAGCCCACACGAAGACGAAGGTCATGATGGATGAAACCGCCGGGAGGGACCGCGCGTTCCGATCCCCGGAAAACCCCGGGGTCACGGACCTTCGCACTTGGGGAGGGCTCATGTCCGCGTTGTCCCGGGACGGGCCGACCCGCCGGCCCCCTCCCGTGTCATACAGAACAAGAGCATTCATTGCAGGATCGGGGCCGGAAGGAAATCCAGGCAGGGCGACGCCGTCCTAACCGAGGGGATGTCAGAAGCTGACGGAACTGACAGCTAGAAGGACAGTTCCAGCCCCTCGTATGCGAGCATGACCCCCTTGTGTTCCTTTCTCGCCTCATCCAGGATCCCCTCCATCTCCTTGTCGCTGTGCCCGGGATCGTGGTGAAAGAGCAGCAGCCGTTTCGCTTTTGCGAGTTTCGCGAGCTTGTTGCCCTCGGCCCAGGTGCTGTGTCCCCAGCCCTTGGTCTTGGCCTCGTACTCTTGGGGCGTGGAGAACGTGTCGTAGACCATGGCGTCGGCGTCCTTCGCCAGCTCGATCACGTTCTGGTCGGGCTCCGCAAGGTGCTCCGTATCGGTGACGTAGGCGAACACCCGGGCCTTCCCCTTCTCGACGGACTCGATCCGGTACCCGATGGCCCCACCGGGATGGTTCAGCCGCCGGGTGCGAACCGTGAGCGTCGGCGAGACCTTCACCGTCTCGTTCTCCTTCACGTCATGGAACTCCATCTGCGCCCGCAGGGCTCCTATTGGAACCGGGAAATAAGGCGAGGTCATCACTCCGCTGATCAGGTCCTTGATGCTCGCGTCTCCCTTCCGCTCCCCGTAGATCTTGAGGATCGTCGTGGGGATGAAGGCGGGGACGAAGAACGGAAAGCCCTGGATGTGATCGTGATGCACGTGGGTAAAGAACAGGCTCGCCCGGACGGGCTTGCCCTCTTTCATCAGCTTGAGCCCGAGCGGCCTGAGGCCGCTCCCCGCGTCCAGGATGATCGTCTCCCCCTCCGCCGACACCTCGACGCACGACGTATTACCCCCCATGCGGATCGTGGTGGGACCCGGAACGGGGATGCTTCCCCGGACGCCCCAGAAGCGGATTTTCATCGGGGGCCGTCCCGGCGGGATGGGGGGGGGATTGTCATGCTGGCAAATCTAGCATAGGAAAGAGGGAGCGGCCAGGGCTGTGATCGGGGTCACAATCATCGGGTCGAATCACGCCGCGACGCGCCCCAGCAAGGGTTCCACGGCTCCCAGGATGGCCTCCGCCAGGGCCCGCTTGGGCATGAGCGGCAGCCGCTCCCGCCGGCCGTCGGCGTGCAGCAGGACGGCCCGGTTGTCGTCGGCGCCGAAGCCCGATCCGGGCACCGACACGTCATTGGCGACGACCAGGTCCAGTCCCCGTTCCGCGAGTTTGCGACCGCCCTCGGCTTCCGGATCGCCGGTTTCCGCGGCGAACCCCACCACGACCTGGCCCGCACGGCGCCGGCCCGCGAGTTCCTGGAGGATGTTCCCGACTTTGACCAGCTTCAGCTCCCAGGACGCGTCCTTCGTCTTCCCCGCCCGGGGCGACGCGGCCCGGTAGTCCGTCACGGCGGCGGCCATGATCACGACGTCGGCGGGGGGGAACTCCTCGTACACGGCGTCGCGCATCTCCTCCCCGCTCGAGACGAAGATCCGACGCACCCCGAACGGCCCCGGCAGCGCCGTGGGGCCGGACACGAGCGTCACGGCCGCGCCGCGGCGGCGCGCGGCCTCGGCGACCGCGTAGCCCATCTTCCCCGACGACGGATTGGTGATGAACCGGACGCCGTCGAGCGGCTCCCGGGTCGGACCCGCGGTCACCAGCACCCGCTTCCCCGCCCATGTCGCGACCCGGTCGAGCCAGCGCCCCGCGACCGCGAGGATCTCCTCCGGTTCCGCGAGACGCCCCTCCCCCGTCTCCCCGCAGGCCATCGTTCCCGTGCCGGGCGCGACGACTTCGACGCCGCGCGCCACCAGGCGCCCGAGGTTCTCCTGCACCGCCGGGTGGGCCCACATCGCGGGGTTCATCGCGGGCGCCACGACGACCGGCGCCGCCGTGGCCAGCACGACCGCGCTCAGGAGATCGTCGGCCGCGCCGTGCGCAAGCCGGGCCAGCGTCGTCGCGGTCAACGGCGCCACGATGACGAGGTCCGCGCGGCGCGCGAGCGCGATATGCTCGATCTTCGATCCCTGCGACTCGGCGAAGAGGTCGGTCCCCACCGGCTGTCCCGTCAGCGACTGAAAGGTCAGCGGCGAGACGAACCGCGTCGCCGCGGCCGTCATCACTGTCAGGACCTCGGCACCGCCCGAGGCGAGGCGGCTGGCCACCTCGGCGGCCTTGTAGGCCGCGATGGACCCGGTGACCCCGAGCACCACGGTCTTGCTCGAATACGGGAGCGGCATGGGTTCTTTCCGGGCGCCCGGGCT
>CAYHEI010000022.1:5092-6189 GCA_964355385.1 uncultured bacterium
GCCGTGGCCCCCCGCGCCAATTTGGGGAGGGGCCGGGCGCCCGGGCGCAGGGGATCAGGACTTCTCTTCTTCCGGCTTGACGGTGAACTTGACGTGGCCGGCCAGGACCTCGCCGAGGGCCTTCGTCGTGGGCTTCACGCCCTCGACGCCGGGAACGGACGGCGCCCCGTCCACGAGCATGCGCGCCCGCTTCGAGACGGCCAGGATGAACTGGTACTTGTTCTTGATCGTGTGCATCAGCTCTTCGTGCGGCGGAACATCCCTGCGCTTCATGGTGATATCGATCCTCTCTTTCCCTTCGGGGTTATTTGGAACGATCTAAGATAACGTGCCGGACCTGATCGCAGGCCAAGTCGAGTTCGTCGTTAGTAACAATATAATCGTATTGGAGCGATTCCGCAATCTCGCGGCGGGCGTTGTTCAGCCTGCGTTCTATCGCGTCCGCCGACTCGGTGCGACGGGCCCGCAACCGCTCCGCCATCTCCCCCAGCGAGTGTGGCATGAGGAAGACGAGCACGGTCCGCGGATCGTACGCCTTCATGGCCCGCCCGCCCTGCACGTCGATGACCAGGAGCGGACAGCGGCCGACCGCGCACTCCCCTGCCACGAACGACTTCGTCGTTCCGTAGCAATGGCCGTGGACCTCCGCCCACTCCGCGAACGCGCCGGCCTCCCGCATGCCGACGAATTCCGCCTGCGACACGAAGTCGTAATCCACCCCCGGAGTCTCTCCCGGCCGAAGGGGCCGGGTGGTCGTGGAGCGCGAGCGCCGGAGCGAGGGAACCGTGGCGGCCAGCCGCGCGGCCACGGTCGTCTTTCCGCCCCCCGACGGTGCAGAAACGACGATGGGGAAGCCCCTATTATTTGATGGTTTCAATAAACCCAAAGAGTTACTCAAGATTCTGAACCTGTTCGCGGATCCGTTCGGCTTCCTCTTTCATCTCAACGACGCGCTGGATTTCGGCGGCGCCGTCGGATTTCGCGGCGATCGTGTGCAGCTCCCGGTTGATCTCCTGGATCAGAAAGTCGAGCTTGCGACCGGCGGGGGCGGCCCCGCCGAGGACGGACTCGCACTGGGCCAAATGGCTGCGCAGGCG
>CAYHEI010000022.1:6199-15305 GCA_964355385.1 uncultured bacterium
GACGACGCAGACCCGGACCAGCTCCTCCGTCACGTCGCCGCGCTCGGCGGCCGCCACGATCTCCTTGGCGAGCGAGGCGGCCCGCCCCTCCCCCACCCGTTCCAGCAACTCCTTCACCCGCGGAAGCGACCGCTCCCGCTGCCGTTCGCGCATCGCCGGCCAGGCCTCCACGATCCAGGCGGCGCCGCGCTCGAGGGCGGCGAACCGGCCGGCGAGATCCTTCCCCAGCGCGCGCCCCTCGCGACGGCGCATCGTCAGGACGCGCTCGGCGGCCAGGACGAGCGCCCGGCGGACGAGTCCCAGGGCGGCGCGCCCCGCCGCGGCTCCCTCGGCTTGGACCAGGACGCCCGGAAATTGAAGGAGCGCCTCCACGCGCGGCGGCTCGAATCCCAGCGCGCGGGCCAGACCTCGCAGCGCCGCGCCGTGCCGCCGGGCCGCCGCGACGTCCAGCCGGGTTGCTCCTCCGGGCCGGTCGGACGAGAGACTCACGCGCGCTTCGACGCGGCCACGGTGAAACCGTTTCGCGAGCTCCGCGCGCAGCACGGCCTCCTCGGCCGCGAACGCCTCCGGCAGGGCGAGCGTGAGGTCGAGATGGCGCGCGTTCGTGCTCCGGACATCCGCCGCGGCCCGCAGTCCCCCGCCGGACGCCACCCCGCGTCCATATCCCGTCATGCTCGAGACGGTTCCGTTCATGCGCGGCCTCCCAGAAGACGGCGGAGACAACCGGGATCGCCGAACCCGCCCGGCTTCGTCACGATGCGCAGCACGCCCGGCCCAAACGGGGCTTCCGAGAGCACCAGGCCCGGTTCGATCTCGCCCACGAGCCGGAGCGCCGAGATGCCCAGCGCCAGGCACACCGCCACCGCGGTCAGGCCGCCCGAAAGCACGAGGCCGCCCGGTCGCCGTTCCCGCACCAGCCGCGCGGCGCGGGTCGCCAGCTCCGTCGCGATGCGCCAGCCCTGAGCCTTGTCGAAGGGCCAGCCCTGAGCCTTGTCGAAGGGCCAGCCCTGAGCGCCGTTCAGATGACGACCGCGCGGCATGAACGGCACCAAGATCGTACCCCGTCCAGCCTTTCGCGCCTCGCGCACCTGCGCCCGACTCACCGGATTGAGACTTCCGACGACGACCAGCCAGCGCAAGCCGCGGGGCACCGCGACTCGCGCGGAGCGCGTCGCCCCGGTCCGTGGTCCCAGCACGAACCGGGCGAGCGGCGCCGCGCCCGCGGGGAGGTCCCGCGGCCCGAGCGCGCCCGCGATGGCCGCGAGATCGGCCTCCGTGACGGCGGCCGCGACCACCGCGCGGGCGCGCCCGCGCACCCAGCCCCGCCGCAGGCGGCGGAGCCGCGCCGACCCGCGGCGCACGTCCGTCAGCGACGCGAGCGCGACGCGCCCCGGGCCGAAGACCCGCTCCGCGAGCGCCCGGACGTCGGAACTGCGAACGGGCTGCAGTGCGTCGTGGGCGAAGGCGGTGCGCTCCACGGGCACGCCCCGGACGTACTGCCGGCCACCGACGGTCCAGCGCCCCTGGCTCGGGTTCGCGGGCACGATCCAGGCCAGCGGGCTCCGGGCCGCGGCCCGGAGCGCGGCGACCTCCATCGCGAAGTTCCCCCGCAGCGTGGAGTCCATCTTGTAGTACGACGGGCGGCGCCCGAGCGCGCGCAGCCGCGCCCCCGCCGCCGCGGCCCGCCGACCCGCGGCGGCCGCATCGAGCCGGCGCGTCTCGAGGTCCAGCACCGCCGCCTCGCCGGGGCGGGTCGGCAACCCCCGTTCCCAGCTCGGCCGCAGGGCGAACGCGCACCGCACCGCCCAGCCCGCGCGCAGGCACTCCATGCCGGCGTCCCCCGCTCCCGTCAGGTCGTCGGCGAGAAGCACGACGCCGGTCAGCGCTTCGCCCTCCACCAGGCCTTCGCGACCCCGAGGTAGTTCTTGAGCAGGGCCTTCCCGTGCTGCGTCATCACGGACTCCGGGTGGAACTGCACGCCTTCGACGGGCAGCTCCGTGTGCCGCAGGCCCATCACCTCGCCTTCCTCGGTCCAGGCCGAAAGCTTGAGCACCGGCGGGAGCCGCGCGCGATCCACGAGGAGCGAATGATAGCGCGCCGCGTCGAAGGGCACGGGCAGTTTCGCGAAGATGGTTTCTCCGTCGTGATAGATGGGCGAGGTCTTGCCGTGCATCAGGCGTTCCGCCTGGCGGACCCGGCCGCCGAACACGTGGCCGATGCACTGGTGGCCGAGGCAGACCCCCAGGATGGGGATGGACCCCGCGAAGCGCCGGATCGCGGCGCAGGAGACGCCCGCGTCCTCGGGCCCTCCCGGACCCGGCGAGATGACGAGGCAGGTGGGCTTGAGCCGCGCGATCTTCGCGAGCGTGATCTTGTCGTTGCGAAAGACGAGAAGATCCTCGCCCAGTTCGCCGAGATATTGCACGAGGTTATACGTAAACGAATCATAATTGTCGATCATCAATATCATCGCGGCCCGCTCCTGTCGTCGGCACGGCCGCGCACGCAGGCAGAGCCCGCGTGCGCGCGTCGCTCGCTCTCGCTCGCGCCGATCAACGTACCGTCTCCCCGGCGGCTGTCGCGGCCGAGACGGCGAGCATCGCCTGGCGGGCCTTGGCCAGCGATTCCGCGTACTCGCGTTCCGGCACCGAGTCCGCCACGATGCCCATGCCCGCCTGCAGATACGCCATCCCGTCCTTCACGACCGCCATGCGGAAGGCGATCGCGGTGTCCAGATTGCCGCTGAACCCGATGTACCCGACCGCGCCCGCGTAGGGCCCCCGCCGCGTGGGCTCCAGCGCGTCGATGATCTCCATGGCCCGGACTTTCGGGGCGCCCGACACGGTCCCCGCGGGAAACGCCGCGCGGAGGACGTCGTAGGCGTTGCGCCCCGGCGCGAGCCGGCCGCGCACCCCGCTCACGATGTGCATGACGTGGGAGTAACGTTCGACGATCATGTTGTCCGTCACCTGGACCGTCCCGAACCGGCAGACCCGGCCCAGGTCGTTGCGGCCGAGATCCACGAGCATGACGTGCTCCGCGCGCTCCTTGGGATCGGCGAGCAGCTCGCGTTCGAGCCGGGCGTCCTCGGCGGGCGTCCGGCCCCGCGGCCGCGAGCCCGCGATGGGCCGCGTCTCGACGGTGTCGTGCACGACGCGCACGAGCATTTCGGGCGAGGACCCCGCCAGCGTGACGTCCCCCGCCTCGACGAAGAACATGTACGGCGACGGGTTGAGGCCGCGCATCGCCCGGTAGAGCAGGAAGGGGTCGCCCGCATACGGGTGCGCGAAGCGCTGGGAGAGCACGACCTGGATGATGTCCCCGATCTTGATGAAGCGCTTCGCGCGCCGGACGTTGCGGAGGAACGCCGCGCGCGACATGTTCGACCGGAACGCCGTCCGCCGCCCGGGCAGCGCGAGCGAGACCGGCGGCGGGGACGGCGCCGCGAGCAGGGCGACGGCCTCCTCCACCTTCCGCGCGGCGTCCCGGCCGTCCCGCCCCGAGCCGAAGACCGTGATCGTGTGCTTCACATGATCGAAGATGAGGACGGTCTCTTGCAGCATGAACACGAAGTCCGCGATGCCCGTGTCGTCGCGCGGCGGCCGGGGGAGGCGCTCGACGTAGCGGACGGTGTCGTACCCGAGGAAACCCACGAGGCCCCCCGTGAAGGGGGGCAGGCCGTCCGGCACGGCGCGCCCCACGGGGAAGCGGCGCTGAAGCAAGGCGAGCGGATCGCCCGCCGTCCGGCTCGTCCGCCCGTTCCGGGTCTCCTCGAGCACGCCCGGCCGCCCGGTGTACACCGCGGAGGGGCCGCTGCCCAGGAAGGAGTAGCGGCCCACCCGCTCCCCGCCTTCCACGCTCTCGAACAGGAAGCCGTGCGAGCCGCGCCGAATCTTCAAGTACGCCGAGACCGGCGTGTCCACGTCGGAGTGGACCGTGCGCCACACGCCGTGCCGGGCGCCCCGGCGGACCCGGCCGGAGGGCCGGGCGAGGAGCGACGAAACGTTCATCGGTGCGCCCGCTTCGGATCGAACCGGCGGCGGTCGACGACGATCCACCGGCCGCCGCGCCCGCGCCGGAAGAAACACGAGCGGTGGCCCGTGTGGCACGCGCCCGCGCCGCGCTGGTCCACCGCGAGCAGGAGCACGTCTCCGTCGCAGTCGACCCGGATCTCCCGCACCCACTGCACGTGGCCGGATTCCTCGCCCTTCTTCCACAGCTTTTTCCGGGAGCGGCTGTAGAAGTGCGAGAAGCCCGTGCGCAGGGTGAGCTCGAACGCCCGGCGGTTCATCCACGCCACCATGAGGACCCGGCCGCGCAGCCCCTGCTGGACCACGGCGGGGACCAGCCCGGCCCCGTTGAATTTGACCGCCTTCAACAGCGACGTCACGCCCGAACCTCCCGGACGGGTATCCCCCGGCGGGCGAGGTAGCGCTTGACCCCCGCGACCGTGTGCGTCCCGAAATGGAAGATCGAGGCGGCCAGCGCGGCATCGGCGTGCCCGCGCGTCAGGACGGCGGCCATGTCGGCCAGGGAGCCCGCGCCGCCCGATGCGATGACCGGAACCCGGACCGCGCGGGACACGGCCCGCGTGAGCGCGAGATCGTACCCGCCGCGCGTCCCGTCCGCGTCCATGCTGGTGAGCAGGATCTCGCCGGCCCCGAGGGCCGTCCCCCGGCGCGCCCAGGCGACCGCGTCGAGGCGCGTGGGCGTCCGCCCGCCGTGGGTGTAGACCCTCCACCCCCGGCCCTCGCGCCGCGCGTCGATCGCCATAATAATGCACTGGCTGCCGAACCGCCGCGCGGCCTCGCGCAGGACCGCGGGCCGCCGGACCGCCGCCGTGTTCAGCGAAACCTTGTCGGCGCCGGACGCGAGGAGCGCCCGGATGTCCGCGATCGTCGAAATCCCGCCCCCCACGGTGAGCGGCATGTACACGCTCTCGGCCGTGCGCCGCACGACGTCCAGCATGGTCTTACGCCGCTCGTGGGAGGCGGTGATGTCGAGGAAGACCAGCTCGTCGGCCCCGGCGCGGTCGTACCGGCGGGCCGCCGCGACGGGGTCTCCCGCGTCGCGCAGTCGCAGGAAGCGGACGCCCTTGACGACGCGTCCGTCCTTGACGTCCAAACAGGGGATGATCCTCTTCGCCAGCATGGGAAAAACCTATTCTACGGCAAGCCCCGCGCGACGGCCAGCCCCGCGGCCAGCTCGAGCGTCCCCTCGTAGAGCGCCTTTCCCGCGATCACCGCGCCGAGTCCCTCGGCTTCGAGCGCCTTGAGCGCGCGGACATCCGCGAGGTCCCGGACGCCGCCGGCGAACTGGACGGCGAAGCCCCGGGCGGCGGCCAGCACCGGGCGGAAGCGCCCGAGATCGACGCCCTGCAGCGTCCCGTCCCGGTCCGTGTCCGTGAACACGATCTCCCGGACCCCCTGCGACCGCAGGCGCTCGACGGCCTCCTCGACCGTCAGGGAGAGGGACACGCTCCAGCCCTCGCCCATCACGTGCGCACCCCGGGCGTCCACCGACACGATGATCGCCTCCCGGTATCTCTCGATCGCCTCCTCGAGCAGGGCCGGGTCCCGGAAGGCGGCGGTGCCCAGGATGACGCGCCGCGCGCCGGCCCGGAACGCCGCCGCGATATCCTCGGCGGTCCGCACGCCCCCCCCGAACTCCACGGCGAGGCGCGTCCGGGCCGCGATGCCCTCCACGACCGCGAGGTGCTGGGGGCTGCCCGCGCGGGCGCCGGACAGGTCGATCACGTGCACGCGCTTCGCCCCCGCGCGCTCGAAGGCAACCGCCTGTCCCACCGGATCGCCGGAGTACACGGTCTTCCGGTCGTACTCCCCCCGCGTCAGGCGGACACCCTCCCCTCCCAGAAGGTCGATCGCGGGTATCAGCTCCATTCGTTCAGCCGAAGCGGCGGACGATGGTGAGGAAGTTTCCCAAGAGCCGTTGGCCGTCGCGCTGGCTCTTCTCGGGATGGAACTGCACCCCCGCCACGGCGCCCCGCGCCACGGCCGATGCGAAGCGCTTCCCGTACCCCGTCCACGCCGCGATATCCTTCCTTCTGGTTGGAACCGGGAAGAACGAGTGCACGAAATACATCCACGGGCGCGGGGACAGTCCCCGCAGCAGCCAGGAAGGTGCGCCGGGCTCCAGCCGATTCCAGCCCATGTGCGGGACCCGGAGGTTGCGCGGGAAGGCCACCACCCGGCCCGGGAATGCGCCCAGGCCCCGATGCAGGCCGAACTCCTCGCTCTCGTCGAACAGCAACTGCATCCCCAGGCAGATCCCGAGGAAGGGCCGGCCCGCCGCGATCCAGGCCTGCAGCGGCTCGAAGAGGCGCGACGACTTGAGGCGCGCCACCGCGGGCGCGAACGCGCCGTCGCCCGGCAGCACGACCCCGTCCGCGCGGCGCAACGCGGCCCGGGAGGCGGTCACCTCGACCCGCGCGCCCTGCGCCTCGAGCGCCTTCGCCGCGCTGCGCAGGTTCCCCATGCCGTAGTCGACGAGCAGCAGGCGGGGGGGCCGTGCGATCACAGCAGACCCTTGGTCGAGGGGACCCCCCGGAATGCACCCTTGCGCTCCACGGCCATGCCAAGCGCCTGACCCAAGGACTTGAAGACCGCCTCGACGTTGTGATGCGCGTTCTTCCCCATGTTGAGCGGCGCGACGTGCAGCGTCGCTTTCGCCTCGCGCGTGAAGCCCAGCAGGAACTCCTCGACGAGCCCGGTGTCGAACGTCTTGATCCGCCCCAGACTCGCGTACGCCCAGCGCAGGAACGGCCGGCCGGAGATATCGATCGCGCACAACGCCTGCGCGTCGTCCATCGGGACCACGGCGTGTCCGTACCGTCGAATCCCCTTCTTGTCGCCCAGCGCCTTGACGAGCGCCTGGCCGAGGCAGATCCCGAGGTCTTCCACGAGGTGGTGGTCGTCCACCGGCGTGTCGCCCCGCGCGACGACGCGCAGGGCGAACCCGCCGTGCGCCGCGAACAGCTCGAGCATGTGGTTCAGAAACGGTACGGGGCTCCGGATCGCGGCGCCGCCCGGACCGTCGAGACCCAGCGTCATGTCGATCTGCGTCTCCCGGGTCTTCCTGACGATGCGCGCCGCACGCGCAGTCCTACGCGCCACGGGGCATCTCCAGGCTGCGCGCATGGCCTTCCAGGCCCTCCAACCGCGCGATGGCCGCGAGCCCCGGCGCGAGCCGGGCGAGGCCCCGCGCGCTCAGCCGCGAGATCGTCGTCTGCTTCACGAAATCTCGCACGCCCAGGCCCGACGAGTACCGCGCCGCGCCGGACGTGGGCAGCACATGATTGGGGCCCGCGCCGTAGTCCGCGGCGGCGACCGGCGAAGACGGGCCCACCAGCACGGTGCCGGCGCGGCGCGCCCGGCCGGCAAGACGCTCCGCGCCCCGCCCGACGATTTCCAGGTGTTCGGGCGCGAACCGCTCCGCGAGCGCCAGGCCCTCCCGCATGGAGCGCACGAGCACGACCGTGCCGAACGCCGTGAACGAGGCGATCGCCTGGCGGGCCCGGGGCAGCACGCGCAGTTGCCGACGGATCTCCTCGAGCACCGCCACGGCCAGCGGACGCGACGGCGAGACGAGCACGGCCGGATTGTCCCCCGCGTGCTCGGCCTGGGCGATCAGGTCCGCGGCGACCCCCGCCGCGGGGGCCGTGCCATCCGCCAGCACGACGATCTCACTGGGACCGTCGAGCCGGCCGGAGCCCTGCGCCAGGATCATCGCCGCCTGCGTCCAGGCGTTCCCCGGCCCGAGCACCTTGTCCACGGGCCGGACCGTCCGGGTCCCATAGACCATGGCCGCCACGCCTTGCGCCCCGCCCATGGCGTACGCCTCCCGGATGCCCGCGAGCCAGGCGCCGGCGAGCACGGCGGGATGAATCCCGCCCCGGTCACCGGGGGGAGACATCAGCGCCAGATCGCGGACACCCGCGGCCCGGGCGGCGCCCGCGCACATCAGCAGCGTCGAGACGAGCGGTCCGCTCGCCGCGGGAACGTGGAGGCCGACCCGCTCCAGCGGACGCACGACGAACCGGAACGTCCCCGATCCGCTGCGCTGCACGAACGCGCCGCCGGACTGCCGGCGGTGGAAGCCCAGGATGTTCGCCCAGCTCCGCCGCAACGCGCGCCGCTCCGCCTCCCGCAGCCGGCCCCAGGCCGCCCGCATCGCCCCGGGGCGCACGCGCAAGGTGCGCGGCGTCAGCCGGACGCCGTCGTACCGGCGGATCGCCCGGAACAGCGCCGCGTCGCCGTGGCGCCGCACGTCGTCCACGATGCGCTCGGCGGTCCTCAATACGGCGCGGGGCATCCCGATCCGCCTTCCGGCGAGCCATGCATCGAGGGCCTTACGGTCGGCGGGAACCCAGGAGCGGTACAGACGCATGAGAACGGTATCTTACCGCGAACCGCGCGATGCGCGATGCGCGCGCCGGCCCGGGCTCAGCCTGGGCCGGCGGCCTTGCCTACACTGCGGGGCCAGGAACTCTCTCAATTGAGGCCCCGACGGCGCGCAGCTTGTCCACCAGCCGGTCGTACCCGCGGTCGAGGTGATACACGCGGTGCACCGTTGTCACCCCCTCGGCGGCGAGCCCGGCCAGCACCAGCGCCGCTCCCGCCCGCAGGTCCGAGAGCATGACCGGAGCGCCGGTCAGCCGCGGCACGCCCCGGACGAACGCCGTGGAGCCCCGAATCGTGATGTCGGCGCCCATGCGATCCAGCTCCGGGACATGCTGGAACCGGTTCTCGAAGAGCGTCTCGCGGATCGCGGAGGAGCCCTCCGCGAGGCACATCAACGTCGTCCATTGCGCCTGGAGGTCCGTGGGGAACCCCGGGTGCACCTGCGTCACCACGTCCGCCCCCTTGAGCCGCGCGGGGCCGCTCGCCCGCAGACCGTCCGGCCCCTCGTCGATCCGCGCGCCCGCCTCGGCCAAGCGCGCGTCCAGCGCGCGCAAGTCCTCCCGCCGGGCGCCCGCCACGACCAGTCCCCCTCCGGTCAGGAGCGAGAGGATGAGGAACGTGCCCGCTTCGATGCGGTCCGGAATCAGGGCGTGCTCGGCTCCGTGCAGCGCCTTCACGCCCTCCAC
>CAYHEI010000023.1:0-15124 GCA_964355385.1 uncultured bacterium
ATGCGACAGCGGAATCAGCCGGTCGACCAACAATGCGATACCGAACACGATGAGGGCCAACAGGCCGGTCAGAAACACGTACTTGATCGTCACGACTATCCCCTCCCGCGCGGCCGCCGCCGTGCGGTCTCAACGCCTCCTCGATCCTCCAAGCGCCCAACCATGCTCACGCCCAACGCCATCAAGAGCCCCGTCACCGCGAGCGCCGCAAGCCAATACCAAGGGGACCACTGGTCAACCGCGCTCGGAAAGAAGAGCGTCACCACCGCCGCGGCGCCGATTGTCTTCGCGATCGCGATGAGGAACCGCGCCACCTCGAGATTCTGGTTCCCGGTGAGATGCTGGAAGCTCATCCTTCTTCCCTCATCGCCTCATGGTAGCATGCCGTCCTATGCCAGCCTGATCAAGACGGCAGCACTGCAGGCTGGCCGGCGGCCTGCGCGGCGCGACGGGCGTCGATGCGGTAGAGCTCCATCGCGTTGTCGCGGAGCCAGCGGCGCGCGGCGAACTTGGCGTCCGCGCGCGTGAGCCTTCCCTGCTTCACCGCGTCGGAGAGCACGAGCGCGACGCCGTCGCGGGCGATGCGTGCGTGGCCGGGGACCATGTCGGCGAAGCCGTAGTCCGCGCCGAAGGCCAGGATCTTGTTGAGCGGCAGCGCCGCCAGCGCGTGCCGACAGAACGCCAGCGATGCCTCGGGATCGATCACCCACGCCCAGCACAGGTTCGCGTACACGTTCGCGTAGTGCTTGGTCAGCGCGAGCACGTCCGTCCATTCGGGATAGCCGATGTGGAAGACGTCGAACCGGGCCTTGGGGTACTGGCGGAAGAGATTCTGGAGATCCTTCACCTGGAAGAGGCTCATGTCCATGTAGTTGTGCCCGGCGTGGTATCCCGTGTGGATCTTCACCGGCAGGTCCAGGTCCTGCGCGCGGCGGATGCACGCGTGGAACATGTGGTCCTGCACCGCCTTGCGCTCGGCGGGGGTTGTCTCCTCCTTGCGGACCAGCCACTTCTCGTAGAGGGGCGCCGCGTCGGCCTCGGGCACGTCGTCGTACTTGCAGACGCGCCAGTACGCCGCGACGTTCTTGATCGCGACGACCTGGCTCCCCCAGCGCGTGAAGTACCAATCGATGAGATGGTTCCAATCTTTGAGAGTAGGAGCGGCGACGCCGGAGGCCTTTTCGTACGGCGCCAGGTCCAGCTTGTTGTCGCAGAACGGCGAAACGGCCAGGTCGAACAGGAAGAGGCCGGGAGTCCCGGTCCGGCGGGCCAGATCGCCCGGGTCCGTGGCATTCACCAGGCAGCACTCCAGATTGGCCTTGTCGCGGAGGATCCAATTCAAGACGCCCGGCTTGTTCCGCTTTTCAATCGCCTTGAGGAGCGGCTTGATCGTGTCGTCCCGGAGGTCGTCGATCCCGTACAGCTCCTTGATCGCCAACGTGATGGCGCGGCAGAAGCCGGAGTGCTTCGCGAGCGGCCAGGCGCGCCGGATCGCCCGCCACTGCTCCTCCCCCGACACGCCGTCCTTCCAAAACAGCGTTTCCTCGTCCGGCGTCATGCCGGCCGTGGCCACCTCGTCGAAGGCGTAATACATGAAGAAGCGCGTCAAGTTCACCGGCTGCGCGAGCCGGACGGCCTCCTCGTCGAGATGCTCGTGGGTGTCCACCATCCGGATGCGCTCGACTTCCGCGCGCACGCCCGGATCCAGCGCCCGGGGATTCAGCCAGGCGGCGCGGGAGCGGTTGCCAGCCACGTCAGTTCAACGCCGGCGGCGCGGCCCGGAAGAGGGGCGGACACCGCAAACGGTCCAGCGGCGGCTTCCCGTTGTCCATGCCGTACTCGAAATCGGCGACGCTGGCCGTCGGCAGCGTGAACGAGCACTCGAAGACGGGCGCGGAGGCCGCGCCGACGTAGAGGCGTAGGGTGTGCGGCCCCGGGTTCGCCGGAAAGAAATGCTCGGTCGCGTAGAGAATGTCCGTGTCCGCCTGGTTCTTGACGCCGACCCGCCCGCCGCCGTCCACCGCGGCGAAGACGACGGGGCCCTTCGTGTTGGCGTCGAGATTGACGATCGTGACGCCCGTCGCGTAGAGCTCCGGCGCCTTCTCCGCGCATCCCGCCGCCAACAGCGCGGCGGCGCCCAGGGCGGCGCAGGCCGCCCTGAAGGTCAGCGCGCTCCTTCCTTCTCGACCGCTTCCTGGCAGGTGATGCACATGCGCGCGTGCGGGAGCACGTCGAGACGCGACACGTCGATGGGCTTGTCGCAGCGCTCGCAATTCCCGTACGTCCCTTCCCGAATGCGGAGCAGCGCATCGTTGATGTCCCGGAGGATCTTGCGGCCCGCGTCGGAGATGACGAAGTTGTACTCCTGCCCCGAGGCCTCGGTGGCCATGTCCGCGAAATCCTTCGCCTCGATCGTGACGGCGTCGCGCCCCTCGCGCTCCTCCTCCGTCACGTTCGCCATCAGCTCCGCCTTCTTCTGGACGAGGAGCTGCTGGAAGCGCTTCACGTGGTCCTTCTTCATCGATGATGGGTTCATGAGTTGTGTCGCTCCCGGCCCGGCTTCGGCTCGGCGCCGGAGGCGGTTTGATTTAACACGAAGGCCATCATCTTGTCAAAATCGACGTCCCGCGCGGAGGCCGAGAGCGGCGATTCGACGATGCGCACCGTACGGCCCGTCAGGTCGGACTGGCCGTTGATCCGGCCGCCCGCGCGGAGCACGCCCGCCAGGTAGTTCGCCACTTCCTTCGTGATCAGCTCGCCCGGGGCCGCGAGGGGGATGCCGGGGGGGTACGGGCAGAGGAGCTCCGCGCAGACCTCCCCCACCGCCTCGGAGAGCGGCACGCGCCGCGCCCGCCCGAGCGCGGCCTCGCGCGGCGAGAGGGCCACCCGGGACGCCGCGAACTCCGGCAGGTCGAGCTTCGCGCGTGGCGGACGCGCCCCGCGATAGTCGCGGGCGAGCCGCCGCATCGCGCTCACCAGCCGCTTCATGTGCGCCCAGGTGTTCCCCTGCCCGACGAGGAAGAGCACGTTCTCCGCGTCGGCGAGCTCCGGTTGGAGCTTGTACTCGTCGCGCAGCCGGCGCGCCACCTCGTACCCGCTCGCGGGCCAGTCCACGTGCATCAGAATCCGCGTCTCGTCGAACGCGTGCGCGCCGGGCTTCCCGCAGTGCTCCGGTCCGAAGCAGCGGACCCCGGGGATGCGGTTCAACGCCTTGGCGGTGTCCCGCGTCATCCCGATCACGCGGTCGAGCAGGCGCCGGCCCGAGACGGCCATCTGGAGCCGCGCCACGTCGAGGGAGGCGAGCAGGACGTACGAGGGGCTCGTCGTCTGGAGCAGTTGCAGGGCCATCTTGAGGCGCGCCCGGTCCACGCGCCCGCCTTGCAGGTGCAGCATGGACGCCTGCGTCATCGCGCCCAGCACCTTGTGCGTGCTCTGCGCCGCGAGATCGGCCCCGCAGCGCAACGCGGAAGGGGGGAGCGCCTCGTGAAAGCCGAAGTGCGGGCCGTGCGCCTCGTCCACGAGACACACCGCGCCCGCGCGATGCGCGACGGCCACGATCCGCTCCAGGTCCGAGACCTGGCCGTAGTACGTCGGATGGATCGCCATCACGCCCTCACAACCCGGATTGGCGCGCAGCGCCTCGAGGACCTGTTCGGGGGCGATGTTGCCGTAGATCCCCCAGCCCTCCAGCTCGGGCGGCGTGACGTACACCGGGTGGGCGCCCGTGAGGATCAGGCCGCCGAACACGGAGCGGTGCATGTTGCGCGGCACGACGACCTTCTGCCCCTCGCGCAACGTCGCCCAGACCATCGCCTGGTTGCCCACGGACGTGCCGTTCACGAGGAAGTAGGTCTTGTCCGCCCCGAAGGCCAGGGCCGCGAGCCGCTGCGCCTCCTTGATGACGCTCCGCGGCTCGTGGAAGGAGTCCACCTCCTCCAGCAGCGTCAGGTCCACCGCGAAAACGTGGCGCCCGAGGAAGCGCCGGAAGGGCGCGTACATGCCCCGGCCGTGCTTGTGGCCGGGCGTGTGGAAGGACACCTTGCCGCTGCGGGCATACTTGACCACCGCCTCGAAGAGCGGCGCGCGGCGCTGCGCCGCGTCAGATCGCGGTGAAGAGGGGGGAGCGATCCTCAATCAACTCGCCTTTCGCGGCATAGGCGTCGCGCAGGTATTTCGGCACCCGGAAGATGCCCTGGTGCGTTTCGCCGTCGTAGTAACGGAGCGGCCCGAGGCCGCGGGACGCGATGCGCGCATCCACGAACGACACGGAGAGCGACATCGGATCCACGCGCTTGGAGGCCACCGCGATCCCCCACGGCAGGTCGAACGAGGGCACCTCGATGGAGAACGGGCGCACGTGCCGGAAGACCGAGCGCATCGTCCGGATGATCATCGCGTGCATCATCACGTCCACGCACTGGGTGCTGGCCGCCTGGATGGAGACCACGCCCGCCGGCGTGAGGCGGGATGCCACCAGGCGGTAGAACTCCCGCGTGAAGAGCATGTACGAAGGGCCGCCGGGGACGGGCTCCGAGATGTCGACGATGACCACGTCGTACGAGCCGGGCTTCGCGTCCTGGAGGAACTTGCGGCCGTCCGCCGCCAGGACCCGCGCGCGCGGGTCTTTGAACGCCCCGTCCGCCCACTCCGGCAGGAGCTCGTCCGAGAGCCGGATGACCTCGTCGTCGATGTCGATCATGACCGCCTCGGTCACCGTCTTGTGCTTCAGGACTTCCCGCAACGTGGCGCCTTCGCCGCCGCCGATGATGGCCACGCGCCGAGGGGCCGGATGCGTGACCAGCGCCGGGTGCACGAGGGCTTCGTGATAGACGAACTCGTCCGCCTGGGAGGACTGCATCTTCCCGTCCAGCATCAGGCACTTGCCGTAGGCGTAGGAATCGGCGATCTCGATCACCTGGAACCGGCTTTCCTTCGTCGCGAGGAAACGCCGGATCGCGTGCATGTGGGCCTCGTGCGGAGTCGTGAACTCGATGAACCACCTCGAGTTCTTTACATCGACATGCCCTTCCGCTGTAGGCAAGGCCGACGACCCCCGCACCGCCGGGGTCGTCGCGGGGGCCCGCGGCCCCCGCCCCGGGGGGGGGCCCCCCAGGGGGCGGGGGGGGGGGGCCCGCGCCGCGCTCGCGCGCGGCGCGGTGCCTTCCCCCTCTTGGCGCGGGTCAAGCGGACACTTTGGTGGGGGAGGGCTTGTGGCGCAAGGACTGCGGGGTGTTCAGGGTGCCCCGGCGCAGCTCGATGGTCGTCGCGTTCTTGGCCTTGAGGGCCTCGTGCAGGAAGTAGTAGCACTTCCAGGGGTCCACGTCCTCTCCGCACGTGAAGAGATCCACGGCGGCGTAGCCGTACTCCGGCCAGGTGTGGATGGTGAGGTGCGATTCGGCGATCACGACGACCCCCGACACGCCGAACGGGGAGAACTGGTGCACGAAGGAATCCACGACCGTCGCGCGGGCGGCGCGCGCGGCCTCTTCCATCAGCTCCTTGACCGTCGTGGCCTTGTTCAAGATACCGACGTCGCAGCCGTAGAACTCAACCAGCAGGTGCCGTCCCAGGGATTCCAATCCTCACTCGCCTCCTTGGCGTACAAAAAAGAGGCGGCAACCCGTTTCGGTCACCGCCTCGGCCGTGTCGATGTTCAATTCGCTTTGAAGCGTAACATACGCGCCTCAGCGTGTCAAGAGATTCGGCGCGTCGGACGCGTCCGCGGCGTCCGCTTCGGCCGCGCGCCGGAGAAGATCGCGCGCCGCCGATCGGCGTCCGGCCTCCCACTCGCTCGCCGCGAGCGCGCGCAGGCCCGGTGCCCAGCGCGGCGCGGACTTCACCGCGTCCGCGAACTCGCGCGCCGCGTCCGCCCGGCGTCCCAGCGCCCGATAGCAACGCCCGAGCTCCGCGTGAGCGCCCGCCGCACCGAGCCCCGAGAAGCACGGCCACGCCAGCGCGGCGCGCAGCGGCCCGAGCGCCTCGCGCCACCGCTTCCGGTCCGCGAGCAGACGGCCGCGTCGATAGTCCCCGTACCCCCAATAATGCAACGGGATACGCGTGGCGGTGTCTTTGGGCACCGCGGGGTCCCAGGCGCCGCGCACGACGCGGCGGCGGCGCCAGCGGCGCCACTCGCCGAGGACGTCCGCCCGCCCCAGCGCCGCGCGATCCCGCTCGTAGCGATAGGCGACGCCCCGCGGAAGCAGCGGATAGCCCTCGAGGCTGTCGTAGACCACGGTGAACCACACCGGGCGGCCGGGATCGACCGCCGGGATGCGGCCCACGTTGGGCAGCAACCGCGCGAGGCGGGCCTCGCCGACGGGATAGACGAGCGTCACCTCGCCCGCGCCGGAACGGGCGGGGTCGGCGGGCAGGTCGGAGTCGGCGATCACCGTTCCGGGCGAGCGGCCGAGCACGTCCTGCTGGAACCAGAGGGGAAACAGGTCGTAGTCGGAATAGGCCACCAGCAGCGCCCGCGGCCCGGCGTCCGCCAGCAGGGCGCGGGAATAATCGTAGGCCACGTAGCTGCGGTCCCGCCGCGCCAGGCGGCCGTGGGTCAGGGCCATCCACCCGAGCCAGGCCGCCGCGAGAGCGCGGACCGCGTCCCGCCGGCGCCGGCCCTTCCACCCCAACGCCAGCCACCACCCCCGAGCCAGCCACACGGCGGTCACCATCAGGACGGGGTGGTAGTACGTTCGAATGGCCTGTCCGGAAAGGACGAAGTTGGCGCAGTAGAAGGTCCCCGCCGCCCAGACTCCACCCAGGGCCAGCGTCTCCGCGGGCCGGCGGCGCGCGGACCAGGCGAGACCGACCAGCGCCAGCACGACGCCCGCCCACCCGAGCTGCGCCGCCGGGAATTCCACGAGCTGGTCCCGGAAGCGGCGGGCGGCGTCCAGCGGGGACCAGTAGAAGAGGCGGTACTGGTACGGCGTCGCTGCGGCATAGTAGAGGTAGCGCTCGAGGCTGTGCGGATTCAGCCAGTTGTGAACGGGATGGGCGGCCGCGCGCATCGGCGGGTACAGGAGCTTGACGGAGAGCCCCAGCAGGAGCAGCACGACGGCGAGGCCGACCGCCCGGGCGCGAAGCCGGGGAGGCGCGCAGCGCAGGGCGCCGAGGCCCGCGAGCAACGCCGCGGGAGCCAGGTACGCGGTCTGGCCGTGATGCGCCGCGCTCACCCCGTACGCGAGCCCGAGCAGCGGGAGCAGACGGGCGGCGAATCCCCCGCCCGCGAACGCGCGCGCGCACACGGCGAGCACCAGGGCGTTCAGCAAGAGGTTGGCCGCGTACTTCTCCGCGATGACGGCCTGCCACCACGGACCGGGACCGAGCCCGAGCGCCAGCCCCGCTGCGGCGGACGCCCACCAACCCGGATCGAAACGGCGGGCGCGCGCGCCCGATGCGATCAGCCGGCGCGCGGCCAGCGCCAGCACCCCGCAGGCCGAGGCGCCGCACGCCGCCGAGAAGAGGTTCATCCGGAATCCGGGATCGCCCACGGGCAGCGCGAGGCACAGACGGCCGGCCAGCGTGTACAGCGGGTAGCCGGGCGGATGCGTGACGCCGAGGCAGAACGCCGCCCGGATCATCTCCCCGCCGTCCTCGAGCGGAACGGTGGGCGAGAGCGTCCGCAGATACGCCAGGAACAGCGGTCCCGCGACCGCCAGGAACAGCGCGATCATCCGCGCCTCAGACCGCTGAGCGCGTCAGGCGGCGCACGAACAGGGCCGTGGCGACCGCGCAGGCGCCCGTGACCGCGAGGCCCACGAGGAGTCCGGCGGAGTCGAGCGGAAAGCCCGGCACCCCCGCGGGCAGCCAACCGGCCGGGACCCAGGCCGGCGCGACCCCGAGCAGCACGCCGGCGACCTCCAGTCCGATCCCGGCGAACAGCGCCGTGGCCAGCGCGGGAAGCGGGAGCAGGACCAGCAAGCGGGCCCACACCGTCAGCGGGCGGGCGCCCAGGCGCTCGTACAGGTCCAACTCCGCCTCCGCCTCCGCCGCGAGCAGCGCCAACGCGCACAGGACGACGAGTATCCCGCCCGCGGCGGCGCAGGCGGCCGTGGCGCGCGCGCTCGCGGCTTGCGCGGCCTCGCCCGCGAGCAGGACCGCGAGCCGGGCCTCCGGCAGACGGACGGACGTCACGCCCTCCTGGTCCTCAAGCCACGTTTCGACCTCCCGCCACTCCCCCACCGCCGCGGGACAGAGCGTGACGCGGATCGACCGGAGGAACGGGTTGCCGCCGTACGCGTCGAGCAGCTTGCGCACCCGCTCGTCCTGCTGCCCCTCGGCCCGGGCCTCCTCGGCGGAGACGGGCCGCGCCTCGCAGCAGAAGGGACGGGCCCGGACGGACTCCGCGAGGGCCTCGACGCCGGACGGCGGCAGATCGTCGGAGACGAACGCCTCCGCGACGACGGGCGGGCGGCGCGCGGTCTGCCAGGCGCCGACTCCTGCGACCGCCCACAGCGCCGCGCCGGACGCGGTCCAGCCCGCCACGAGCAGCAGCCCCGGAACGGCGCGCAGCCGGCCGAACGGAAACGCGCGGAGCCACGGCCGGGAGATCACGATGAAGCGGCCTGGTCCTCGGGCGGCGCGATGCGCGCCCGCCGCCCCGGCCATCCTTCACCCAGCGTGCCGGGCCCGCCCGCGGCGAGCCCCGTGCCCCCGTCAGCGACGAACGCCCGAAGATCCGCCCGCAGCGACTCCGGCAGCGGCGCCTCCGTCCATCCGTCCCAGTCCACCAGGAGGACGTGCGGCCGGCGCAGGAGCGCTCGGACCAGCGCGAGCGCGAGCCGCTGTCCCCGCGAGCAGTCCGCCACGCCGCGCGCCGCGAGGGAGAGCAGGCCGTGACGCTCGAGGGCCTCGCGCGCGGCGGCCGTCGCGACCGGCCCCGCCGTGCCCGCGCACCACGCGCCCAGGGCGACCCAATCCCGGGCCGGGAGCTCCAAGGGCGGCTCGTCGTCGAGCACCGCCGAGATCCCGCGCCGCCAGATCGCGCGCTCGGCGGCGCCGAGCTTGGACGAGTTCACGCCGCCGACGGTGATGCTCCCAGTCGTGGGGCGGAGCTCGCCGAGCGCGAGCCGCAGCGCGAGGCTCTTCCCCGCGCCGGCCGGCCCGCCGAGCCACACCAGCTCGCCGGGCTTGACCTCGAGGCTGAACCGCACCATGGCCCAGTCGGCGCCGAACCGCTTGCCGACGTGGAGAAACTGAATCATTCCGCTCGGTCGGTCACGGGGTCAGTTTTCGCATGTTGCGCAGCGCCTGGCGGATGCGCTCCTCGTTCTCCACGAGCGCGAAGCGCACGAAGCCCTCGCCCTCCGGCCCGAAGCCCGCGCCCGGCGAGACCGCCACGCCCGCCTCGGCCAGAAGCTTCTCGGCGAACGCCATCGAACCGCCGGCGCGGTGCGCCTCGGGCAGCCGGGCCCAGAGGTACATCGTCGCGCGGGGCCGCGCGACCTCCCAACCGAGCTTGAGCAGGCCGTCCACCATCACCTCCATCCGGGCGCGGTAGGTGGCGGCGATCTCGCGGGACGCCTCGGCGCCGTCGCGCAGCGCGGTGATGGACGCGACCTGGATCGGCGTGAAGATGCCGTAGTCCAGGTAGGACTTCAGCTTGGCCAGGGCGGCCACGATCGCGGCGTTGCCGACCATGAACCCGACGCGCCAGCCGGCCATGTTGTACGACTTCGTCATGCTGAAGAACTCGACCCCCACCTCCTTCGCGCCCGGGGCCTGGAGGAAGCTCGGCGCCTGGTAGCCGTCGAACACCACGTCCGCGTACGCGAGGTCGTGGATGACGATGAGGCCGTGGGCGCGGGCGAACGCCACGACCCCGTCGAAGAACCCGGGGTCCACCGTGGCGGTCGTGGGGTTGTGCGGGAAGGACAGGATGAGCGCCTTGGGCTTCGGGTGCATCGTCGCGACGGCGGCCCCGATGCGTTCCAGCAATTCCTCCGGGCGCCCCAGCGGAATGGTGACGAGACTCCCGCCGGCCAGCAGGACGCTGTACGTGTGGATGGGGTACGTCGGCGACGGCACGATCACCGTGTCGCCCGCGTCGAGGATCGCGAACGCGAGGTGGGTCAGCCCCTCCTTGGATCCGATCGTCACGATGGTCTCGAGATCGGGGTCCAGGGTCACCCCGTACCGCCCCGCATACCAGCGCGCGATCTCCTGGCGCAGGTGCGGGAGCCCCCGCGAGGCGGAGTAGCGGTGCGCCTTGGGGTCACGGGCCACCTCGCAGAGCTTGTCGGTGATGAACGACGGGGCCGGACGGTCGGGGTTCCCCATCCCGAAATCGATCACGTCCACCCCGCGCGCGCGCGCCTGCTGCTTCAGCGCGTTCGTCCGGGCGAAGAGGTAGTCCGGCAGGCGCCGGATCCGCTTGGCCATCAATTCCTTTTCCATTTTTCGATTATACGCAGCCCGCCCTTCGATTGTGCTCAGGGCGGCCGCGGGGGCCTTATCGGTGCTTCGCGCCGCCGGAGAGCAGGAGGCGGTCGCAGACCCAGCCCGCGGCGACCCCCCCGAGGAGCGGACCGACGTAGTAGATCCACGCGTCCTGCCAGTTCTGGCCGACGAGCTGCGGCCCGAACGAACGCGCGGGGTTCATCGAGGCGCCCGTCAGCGGGCCGCCCACGAGGATGTCCACGCCGATCGTCAGTCCGATCGCGAACGGCGCGAGGTTCCGCGCACCGCCGGAGGACACCGTGACGGTGAAGACCACCAGGACGAGGATGAACGTCAGAATCCCTTCGATCCAGACCGCCTGGCCCGCCGTCATGGCCGCGCCGGGCAGCGTGGCACCCAGGGCGGATCCCGCGCCCAACACCTCGGCCGGAAGCAGGGCGCGCAGCGCAAACGCCGCCGCCGCGGACCCCAGGAGCTGGGCCGCGACGTACCGGACGGCCTGAGCCGTGCCGCACCGGCCGGTGGACCACAGCGCGATCGTGACCACGGGGTTGAAGTGGCCGCCGGAATACTGCCCCAGCGCGGCGATGTTGATCGCCATCATCAGCCCGTGCGCCAGGGCGATGCCGACCAGCCCCGGCTCACCGTGCGTCAGCGCCGTCGTGCAGATGGCGCCCGCGCCGACGAAGGTGAAGCAGAACAGGCCGACGAACTCCGCCAGCCACGCCTTGTTGGATGCGCTCATGCAGTCCTCCCTTGGATTTTCTCCTACCATAGCCGCGCCGTTCGCCGCGCGTCAAGCTCCTTGACGGGCCGTGCCGTCGGGTATAGGATATCCGTCCATATGTACCACGCGCCGATCCCGCATGCCGTTCCGGCCATGCCGCCTCCGCGCGCGGGCATTCCCGCCCTATAGCAGACCGGCTCGCCAGCGACCCCCGGACCCTCACCGATTCATACATAACGAGGATGTGCACATGTTGACCCAACGCCCCCTGCCGGCCGACGTGGCCGCCAAGCTCAAACCCCTCCTGGGGAAAGGCGAGCGCGTCCAGTTCCACCTGGCGTCCGACCTCGCCGCCGACCTCACGTTCGGCGAGCGCTGGCTCGTGGTGACCGACCGACGGGTGTTCGTCCACCCGCACCTCAACGGCGCGCCCCACGGGAAGGCGAACGGCAAGGCCCCGTGGGAGCTCTCCCTGAAATCGGTCGAGTCGGCCGAACTTCATGCCGTGGTGGGCGGCGGCGTGCTGGTCGTGAAGACCAAGAAGGGCGTCCACCCGCTCGTGCACTACTCGAACTCGCTCTCCGCCCGCTTCGCCGAGGCGGCCAAGGGCATCTCGCAGCTCGCGAAGAAAAAGCCGCTGGAGCTCTCCACCGACCTCAAGTCGGATCGCTGCCCTAAGTGCGGGCGGCTGCTCCCGGACCCCAACGAGCGCTGCCCCTTCTGCGTGAAGATCCTGCAGGCGCTCGGGCGCATCGTCCGATACCTCCGGCCGTACGCGGCCTACACGGTTTTCACCGTCGCGCTCACGGGGGGCTCGACCCTCCTCGGCCTGCTCCCGCCGCAGATCATCCGGATCATCGTGGACAAGGTCCTCCCCACGAAGGACGTCGGCCTGCTCGGCTGGATGGTCCTGGGGCTCTTGTCCATCAACATCCTCTCCGCCCTGCTCTCGGTCTACAACGGCAAGCAGCTCGCTTGGCTGGGCGGCCGGGTGGGCACGGACATCCGCGGGCAGGTCTTCCAGGCGGTCGAGCGGCTGGGCATGAAGTTCTTCGACCGGCGGCACGTGGGGCAGATCATGTCGCGGGTCATGAACGACAGCTCCCAGCTCCAGAATTTCCTGATCGACGGCTTCCCCTTCCTGGCCCAGAACGCCCTGATGGTGGTCGGAATCACGGCCGTGCTCCTCTACCAGTCGGTCACGATCACCCTCCTGATCATGCTGCCCCTGCCGTTGGTCTTCCTGGGCCAGTTCCTGTTCTGGAAGTACATCCGCGGGCTGTCGCACAAGGCCTGGAACCAGTACGCCCTCCTCAACACGCGGCTGGCCGAATCGGTCTCGGGCGTCCGGGTGGTCAAGGCGTTCTCGCAGGAGAGCCGCGAGGTCGAGCGGTTCAACAAGCAGAACAACCGCATGTTCGACGCCCAGTATCAGGTCGACAAGTTCTGGTCCGTGTTCCACCCCGGCATGAACCTGCTCGTGACCTCCGGCTCCCTGATCGTCTGGTACATGGGCGGGCGCAAGGTGATCGGCCAGGAGATGACCCTGGGGACGCTGATGCTCTTCTCGAGCTACCTCTGGATGCTCTACGGCCCCTTCCAGTGGTTCAACCAGCTCAACAACTGGATGACGCGCGCGTTCGCGGGCGCCGAGCGTATCTTCGAGACCATCGATACGACGCCGGAGGCCTACGATCCCCCCGACGCGGTCGCGATCCCGGTCTTCAAGGGCTCGATCGAGTTCAAGCACGTCACGTTCTCCTACGAGAAGGGCAAGCCCGCGCTCAAGGACGTGAGCTTCAAGATCAAGGCCGGCGAGATGATCGGATTGGTCGGGAAGTCCGGCTCGGGCAAGTCCACGCTCCTCTCCCTGCTCTGCCGCTTCTACCTGCCCGACGAGGGCGAGATCCGGGTGGATGGCGTGCCGCTCGAGAAGGTCAAGCTCGCGGACCTGCGCCACAACATCGGCCTCGTCCTCCAGGAGCCGTTCCTGTTCGGGTCGTCGGTCTACGAGAACATCGGCTACAGCAAGCCCGAGGCCCCCGTGGATGAGATCCTCGGGGCGGCGCGCGCGGCGAACGCGCACGACTTCATCATGACCAAGGGGGACGCCTACGACACCCGCGTGGGCGAGCGCGGCAACCGGCTGTCGGGCGGCGAGAAGCAGCGCATCTCGATCGCGCGCGCGATCCTCCACAACCCGCGCCTCCTGATCCTGGACGAGGCCACCTCGTCCGTAGACACCGAAACGGAGGCCAAGATCCAGGAGGCGCTCGACCGGCTGGTGCACAACCGGACGACGCTCGTCGCCGCGCACCGGCTCTCCACGCTGCGCAACGCGGACCGCATCTTCGTCATGGAAGACGGCGAGCTGGCCGAGGTCGGCCCCCACGCGCAGCTCCTGAAGAAGAAGGGCGGCATCTACCAGCGGCTCGTCCACGCCCAGGAACGGGCGTGGCGCAAGGCCAAGAAGAACCTCTCGATCGCGACGTAGCCATGGCCAAACGGGAAGCGTATCGAGCCGAACTCCTCAAGCTGGACGGAGCCAAGGTGCGCCTCGAGGCCAACCCCGACGGCACGCTCAAGCTCAAGCACGAGCGTAAGAACTGGAAGAGCGTGCGCATCCGCATCGGGCGGCCCCTCTTCAAGCCCGACGAGTTCGCCAACGTCACCGAAGGCGACCATCCTCCCGTCGAGGTCGGGTTGCTGGTCAACCTGCCGGGCCTGAAGCCCGACTCGCGAGCCGTGCTCGAGGAGCACTACCTCCGGTACAACCTGACGACCCCGATCGTCAAGGTGCGCTCGCTCTCTCACCAGTTCGGCTCGGCGTTTTGGGACGTGGACACCGGGAAAGGACACCGGCAGTTCGTCATCCGGGGCACCACCGAGCACGTGCGCTGGCTCAGCGACGACCGCATCCTGATCACGGACGTCCACGGCAACCGCTTCGAGATCCCGAGCATGTCGTCCCTCGACAAGCGCTCGCAGGACTTGATTCATCTGATATTGTAAACCCGTCGAAGGGTTTCAAGTAGGATAAGGATCGTGGCCCGCCCGAACCTCCCCGAACGCCGGCTCGAATCCCTGGACGCGCTGCGCGGGTTCGACATGCTGTGGATCGTCGGACTGGGCGGAATCGTCCATGCCTTGCGGGGCCTGACAGGCTGGTCTTTCCTCGGACAGCTCGCCGACCAGCTCGAGCATGTCGGCTGGGAAGGCTTCCACTTCGAGGACCTCATCTTTCCCCTCTTCGTCTTCATCGTCGGCGTCTCGCTGGTGTTCTCGCTCGACAAGGCGCGTGCCCGGCACGGCGCCGCGGGCGCGCTCACCCGGGTCTTCCGGCGCTCCGTGCTCCTCTTTCTCTTCGGCATCTTCTACTACGGCGGCCTCTCCCACCGTTGGCCCGACATCCGGCTCCTCGGCGTGCTCCAGCGCATCGCGCTCTGCTATCTGGGCGCGTCGCTCCTCTACGTCGCCTTCGGCGTCCGGACGCTCGTCGGCGTCACGATCGGAATCCTGCTCGGCTACTGGGCGCTGCTGGCGCTCGTTCCGGTGCCGGGGAGCGGCGCGGGAAACTATGCCGAGGGCCTCAACCTTGCCAACTACGTGGACAAGATGTGGCTCCCCGGCGCCCGGTACGACGGCGACCACGACCCGGAGGGGCTGCTCAGCACGCTCCCGGCGATCGCGACGTGCCTGCTGGGCGTTCTCGCCGGCGTCTTTCTGAAGGCCAAGCGGCCCGCGCCGTGGCGCAAAGCCGCCTGGCTCGCCGGCGCCGGAATCGCGGGCGTGGCGCTGGGCGCCTGGTGGGGCGAGTCCTTTCCCGTCATCAAGAAGATCTGGACGTCGTCCTACGTGCTGGTCGCGGGCGGGTTCAGCGCCCTGCTGCTCGCGGCGTTCTACGCGCTGATCGACGTGGCCGGCATCCGGCGCTGGGGGCGTCCCTTCGTCTGGGTCGGCGCGAACTGCTGGTAGACGGTGCCCCCCGCACTCGAGTAG